>JAUWJP010000008.1 GCA_030607635.1 Candidatus Aminicenantota bacterium | reverse complement strand
ATTACTCAGACTTAACGACGTTCTTGGCTACGGGTCCTCGATCGCTCTCTTCCACGTCAAAACTTACTTCTTCGCCTTCAGCGAGGGTTTTGAAGCCTGACATGGTGATAGAGGAAAAGTGAACAAATATGTCCCGACCTTCTTCCTCTTTAATGAAGCCGTATCCCTTTTTGTCGTTGAACCACTTTACAATCCCTTTTGGCAAAGCGTCGACCTCCTTTAATTAATTTTCTCTTATGGTCCCAAGCCTTAGGTCGCGGCTCTGTCACAGGGGAAAATCCTTCAGAGCAAAGCCGACCCCCGATAAAGCAGGGCCATTTCTTATATCGAAATACAACTTATAAATTAAAAATAAAATTTATTCAAGGAAAAAATAACCTTTTATTTATGCTTTTAAATGCCAATTTCGTCTATTTTTCATCATTTTTAGCCTGTATGAGAGGGAAGAGAGGCGCGCCAGCTAAGTGAATCCAGAGATTACATTACAGCACTCGAATATGTCTGATCATGGGAAGCGTCTCTAAATCTATTATAACTGATTAGGAGCGAGGATATTTCCAATAACCTTTTCTAATATCGGAAATGGAGAGACTTACCTTACCATATACTTTTTTGACAAAAGCTATTAATTAAATATACTTGTAGCTGATTTAAGCCTTACGGAAGAGAATACATCCAAAAGAATGCTTTTAATAATGGAGAAAAATATAAAATCTGCCTATAATGGGCATCTGGCCACCAGAGAGAATTCATATTAGATATCGAAATTATTGATGAAATGACTTTGCTTGATAATTTCTAAGATTATTTATAAACATAAAAGAAAAAAGGAAGAGGAGGAATTTCTCGCATGAGAAACTTAAGGTCTGGTATTGAATTTATAGTGGCAATTCCTTCCTACATGGAGGCGGATACCATATCCTTTGTTACAAAGCAGGTCGATCTCGGGCTCACAAAATACTATGGCAATCTCAAGTCAATTATTCTTAACGTTGATAACAATAGCGAAGACGACACAAAGGGAGCATTTCTTTCTACGAATACCAAAAATCCTAAGCACTACATTACGACTCCTGAAGGAGTGAAAGGTAAAGGAAATAACTTCTTTAATTTTTTAAAGTTTGCGAAAAGTCATACTGCTACTCTAAAGGCAGCCTTAACTGTTGATGCTGATCTGCGTTCGATTACTCCTGAGTGGATAAAGTACCTGGGTGATCCAATTCTTAAGGGATATGATTACGTGTTGCCTTTGTATTCTCGGCATCAATTCGATGGAACGATAACCAATCATATCTGCTATCCGCTGTTCTATGGTTTACTGGGTGAGCATTTGCGACAGCCTATTGGTGGTGAGTTTGGTTTTTCCCCTGCACTTATGAATCACTGGTTGAAGCAAAAATGGGGCCCTCAGGCAAGACAGTATGGTGTTGATGTCTTTATGGCTCTCCACGCCATTTTCGGCAACTTCAAGATTTGCGAAACAGGCCTTGGGGCAAAAATACACAAAGCCAGCACGCCAAAACTCGGACCTATGTTTACTCAAGTGATTACAACATTATTCGATCTCCTTCTCTCCAGAGAGTCATCCTGGATGAGTATTCCAGTGATAAAGCCTAACCCTAAAAAAAGATTTGGCCTTCAAGAGCTTGGTCTACCGCAGGAATTGAAGATCGACATGAAAGAGCTAAAAGATAAATTGAGGAAAGAATACTATCCAAGAGAGAAGCTTCTCAAAAGAATTCTAAGTGATTATGCCAGTTCAAACCTGGCAAAAATGTTCGAACACGATGTTTACAACATTGACATTCTGATGTGGACCCAGCTGGTTTATCAGCTGCTCTTTTCTTACAGGAATGGCTCTCCAAAAGCCAGGAAAGATATTGTAGAAGCCTTTAAGCCGCTATATTTCACACGCTCAGTGACTTTTGATTACATAACGTGGCGTTACACTCCAAAGTATGTTGAAGAAGCATTACTCGAACAGGCCAAGGCCTTTGCAGCTCAAAAACCCTATTATTCAGGACTGCATGTGAACGAAGCAAAAAAGAAAGCAGCAAAATAGAGAGTATGTATATGAATAAAATGCTCACTTGACTTCAAGTTTTCTTTTGCTATAAGCTATACTAGAAATTCGTGCATCTAAACTCGAGAAGGGAATTTTCATTTCCCTTAAGGAGAGTGCTAAATGCTATGGTGGATTTTGTTTCTGCTTGTTTTGGTAATTCTATCCTTCTTAGCACAATTGGATATCCTTCTCACAATGCAAATGAAGTCCCCATACTTAGTTTCTGCTATTATCACCATTCTAATTATGGCTTGTACTGTGGGAGTGGTCGTTAGAATTCTAAAAAGAATGAGGAAAAAAGAAAAAGAAACACTCATCCTTAAGGTAAAAGAGCTAGAGGAAAAACTAAAGGCTAAAAAAGAAGAAAACAGCAGTTAAATATACGAGCACATATAACAAAAATTCAGAGGCCGAAATCTTCTAACGTCTCCTATCCCACTATCTTTTCTAATCCCGTAAAAAATGGTTGCCCCCTTTTTCCCCCTTAAAAACATTGAATGTTCCAGAAGGTTCTGGCATTAGATGAAGTTATATTCTTAAAAATCTTATGAACTTGCTGTAGAATCTACTAGAAAGATCCTCTAGGAAAATGCTGCGGGCATTTTAGGATAAAAATAGACGTTTTCAATACTCTGAATTCACCAGGACTTCTTCTCCGAAGATTCCGTTGTGGGGCAAAGGTTTGTTTGTAGAATTTACAGCACGCATAATTCTGATGGCACGGATGCCCGCTTCAAAAGCAGCTTCTATATCAGAATCTGCATCTCCGTAAAATATTTGAATTTTATTTTCTTTAATCGGTTTGATCTTTAAATTTTCGCCCAACTTGATGCCAGTAAAAATCACTTTATTGAGATTTCCTAAATCAAAAGTTTTCTCAAGAAGTTCAGTGACTGATTCTGTTTTTGTTCTCGCTGTTATGAAATAAATTGAGTCCCCCCTTTTTTTATGCAATTCAATCAACTTCTGGGCACATTCTTTAGGAAGACTGAATTGATCAAGCCCGTTGTTCATTTCATTCCAAAATTCTTCCATAATTGCAAAAGCCTTGTTTCCTGGGGAATACTTCTGCCGTCCATAGTAATAACCGGGGCTAGAAAACAACACGGTATCATCAATATCGAATCCAACATTCATCGGTGGTTGATTCTCCAGACTTCTAGCAATATCTTTTAAGGTAACCCAGCGAATATTTTCCTCTTGTCCAACGCAGGCATAATTCACCCATACAACACATATAAAAGCGATGATAAAAGCTATTCTTTTATACATTTCGCCTTCTCCTTTTTAAGAGCCATTAATAAATATCACATAGTCCTATAGCATAGGAAAAATTTGATGTCAAAAATATTTAAGCTCAGGCCTTATCCGAAGGAAAGCATAAGGACAAACAGTAGGAAAATATCTTTTCCTGATGGCAAGGCCAGACTCCAGTTTAAACAGCCTCCCTGTATTGAAATGCTAAGGCAGAGAAGCTTCAACCCAAATGTCTTTTTTTGAGTAGGAAATATAGGCTTCCTTTTCTGATGATTGTATGATTTCCCCGTCGGAACGAAAGCCATAAGATTTCTTTTTGCGACCACTTTTTATTTCGATATTTATTTTTCCATCTCTCAGTGGGAAAGACGCTTTGATTTTTTCTATTCCAGGGATCAATTTAGGTCGTATACGGAGGTGGTCCACTTCGGGCTGAATCCCGATGATATGGTGAATCAGCAGAATGAGCATTTCTGCCCAAGTCCACGGCGTGATACCTACCTGAAGAATAGGTAGTTCTAAATGTTGTCCATAAAATTCAAACCAAGAACCGGACAGTGCACCAGGAATTTTATTAAGCCACTGCAGGATCCTCCACATTTTCTTAAAATTTCCTGTTTCAACATAAGAGCGGGCAATAAATAAAGAAGGAAAAGGCCAGGAGCCAGGAGAATCAGGTTCTGAACTTACATGATATCGTCCATATCCTCCATCCTTCCAAGCTTGATTCCAGAGTTTTTCGACACTATCCAAAGTTAAGAGTGCCACGGGGGAATCTGGAGGTATGAAGCCCATGGCGACGGGCAAAACAGATGAAGCATCAGGATTGAGACGATGCTCCCCCCTTGAAGATAAAGGTACTCCCTCTGACAATTGAGCTTTGGGCAAAGGCTTGACAATTTCCTGAATTACCCCATCGATACCGCGGCTCTTGATGAATCCACGGCTATCAATCAGGCCGTATTGAGCTTTGTCTAACATGGCGTTCTTTATCCGTTCTGCTTCCGCCTTCCAGCGTAAAGCCTCTTGTTTACGGGAGACAAGGGAGGCTAAGGTGGAAGCTGCCGAAAGCCCTATGGCAGAAAACAATTGATGGCCTAACTCCATCCCTTTTACTATGCCATGGGCCTGGTGTCGTCCCCAGTACTCCCTTCTGTTGGCCAACAGGCCAGAGCGGTTATGAAGAAAAACATCAGATAAAGGAAACTCGGCAGCAGCTGCAATTTTGTTCCAGTGTTTGGTAATTATTTCTTGGGAGTCAGTCCAGAGGACATAATTTTTCAAGGCAAAGAGAAGCGCTCCATTCTGGTCTAATTCAACCTCATCTGAACCTCGTTCTTCGCTGGAATGTATGATGTCCCCTTTTTCAGTCACAAATTCTTCAAGCAGGCGGTTGAGTATCCTGTAAGCAATCTCATGGTGACCTGATATGGTTAAACCCACCGCCATCATCGCCTGATCCCTCGCCCGCTCGCGGTTATGCTGCCAGATACTGCCATCCACTTTCCCAGACTTTGAAATAACTGCCGGCAATTGAAACCGTGATGCGGTAAAATAATGATCCAGAATGGGCGAACCAAATGAGGCACAAGCTTTCTCTTTCCAATACTGAAGGGTTTTATGGCCTACTCCCGCTTCCGGCACTAAATCAATAATGACATGTTTTCCTGTACTATTTAAAGTATAGCGGAGGAATACTTTTTTTATTCTTTCAGGTTCTAAAGAGAATTCCTCGTCAATAGTTTTATCAAGAACTCCTGTTTTTAGGCGCGCCTGAATAGTGCGATTGGTAATGTTCTTTAGGCGAACTTCGCGCATAATCACAGGATGAGACAGATCCGGACAGTAAAAGAATTCAGCGACCCGGAAATTACCGACTTGCCATAGGATCTGGGCAACCGGGAATTCATATCCTTCAAGCCAACCTGCTTCAAGAGCCCCGGTCCCTGTGGTTTTAGCTGTTGGCGCAGAGATGAGGCGGACCATCGTGTTTTCCAGACCAGAATCTGGATCACAGGTTAGAGCCTCTCTCTTTTTCCCCAGATGCTCCGGATTCATGATCAATAGGCCTACGGGTGTTCCCTCCCCGGAAGGAGCGGTTTGAACAGCAGCCTGAATGTGTCCATTACCGAGAAAAAAATAGGATACATCTTTGAGCTTTATCCGGACATCAGGGTGGCCCTTAGCAGGGTCATCGTCGTAGAGATGTTCTTTAACGTCAATCATTTATATATCTGCGGTTTTTAGGGTTTTAGGCGCTAATATAAAACTAAATTTATTTGGATTATATGTCAAACATATTTTTTAATTGGGCATTTTCCTTTGCTATTGACAAATATAGATAAATCCATTATCTTTCTACTGGGAAGCGTAATTAGCTAAAAGCGTCTTGGAAGGTCCTGGTTAGATAATTTTTGAGAATTATACTAGAATAAGCTAAGAAAAAATGAAAAAAACAGTTATGACTATAGCTCTGATTATCAGCTTGATAAGTTTTTCTAACTTATTTGCAGAGGAAACATATGAAACTTTTATTCCATCATCCAATTACCTAAGGCTTTCATTTGATTATAACATCAATTCTAATCCTTTGTCTCTCCCTGATGATTTAGATAAGTCGAAAGATATGTTAGAGCCCAATGGTAATGGTTCCTTTTCATCTGAGAATTACCCTCAAAAACAAAAAGATTCAACACCCCAGTTTAGTCTGGCAGCAATAGATCCAGCTACTTTTTCCCTCAAAATCCCTTCCGAAATAATTTCAATGCAGAGAAACAAGAAGAGCTATTCAAGGGCAGCTTTTGAAATCACCTCCCTTAACGTAACAGTATGGGCTTTTAATAAGTTCATAGATAATCAGCCTTGGGCAAACATTTCACTGGAATCCATGTTGAACAATCTTAAATCCGGTTTTGCTTATGATATCGATACTTTCAGGATGAACCAGTTAGGACACCCTTATCATGGAGCACTTCATTATTCCATAGGAAGGGCAAATGGATTAAATTTCCTGGAATCCACAATCGGTTCCGCTTTTGGGAGTTATACCTGGGAAGTCTTTTTAGAATCGATTCGACCTTCTTCAAATGATCTTATTCTTAATACCCTTGGAGGTGTAACGCTGGGTGAAGTTTTATTTAAAATTGGAGATCTGCTCTTGGATGAGAATTCTTCCGGATTTGAAAGAATATTTCGAAAATCTTTAGCCTTCATCCTCAATCCTGCTTACGGAATTAAGGCATTATTAGGCGAAGCGTTCGGAGCTGGAAATCCTCAACATAAACACTTTTATGACCTGAGCATACCATTCGGAGCTTACACTGTATCAAATGATAAACCCCGCTTCCTCATCGCAGCAGACCTGGAATATAAAGATTTTCTTAAGAATGATTTTTCAAGAATAAGTCCTTATGACTGGTTCTCATTTGATTTTAGGTTAGGAATCAGTGATAAAGGTATTCGTCATAGAGAAATTTTCACGACCGGAATAATTGCTGGGAAAAGAATTAGAAATGGTCTGGCTGGTCTTTTTGGAGTTTTTGATTATATAGAATCCGATTTTGCTGAGAGGATATCTGCGATTGGTATGGGTCCTGGCCTGGCTACTTTCTTTGTTAGTGATTCGAACTTATTCTTTAACAGCTCTGGAGTTCTCTCTCTAATCTATGGTGGCTCCAGTCCGTCGATTGACCCAGAAAACGGTCATTTTGGGATGAAAGTAAATGATCCGTATTACAGTGGACCTGGAATGCTGGGAAAAGTTAAGCTTGAGTTTGGAAAGAAAGATTTTGGTAGTATCGAGACTGGTTTCTCCCAGTATTGGGTGCATTCCATATATACTGACGCAGACGAATTCCTTACTATTTTATCTCTTAATATCAAATACGACCTTTCAGCTAAATCACAGATAAGCTTAGGATATGATTATTACCTAAGACATGCGTCACTTCAGGAAAGATATTTTACCGGGGCAAAACCTGCTGTTCGTGCCTTGTATATCTATAAGTTTTAAGAATTTAACAAAAATCCTCAGATTCAACCTCCTCCGATTATCAATAATATAATGTATTTAACCTGAATTATTCATAAAAACTGCCTAACTCTTTATCTTTAACAAATCTTTCTAAACCGAAGATGCATAAGATATCCGATAAGGATTAAAAAATTTATGGTGATAACAGACCAAGACATAAACCTAGCGTACAAATCTCTTCCCATAATATCATACAGGGAAAAAGTAATAATAAAGAAATTAAAAACAAGAAAGCTTCTCCAAAACTTTGAATATCCAGAGAAATTACGAATGATTATAGTTACCCCTAAAACTGACATCAAAAGCGTATAATCCCATCCTAGGGGAGATATCAAGGGAATAAGAATAAGAAGAATGGAACACTCAAGCACTGGTGCCCCGTCTATTTTTCTTCCTATTAAGATAACAGTCAGGACCAGAAAGGCAAGAAGGGCCATTACGAGACCAGAGAGTAAAAGAGAGATATTTTGATTTCCCGTCCATTTCATAAAAAAAGCTATGATAGAAATATTATCCTGCGAAGCGAGAAGAGCTTGCGCAGATCGAGAAAGAGTTGATATCCATTCTTTGAGAATAATAATGTTTCCGCGAAAACCATAAAAAGCACCCGGGATAAGAAGAGCAAGTAATAAAAAACCTACACCGCTTAAAAGGGACTTCCATTTCTTCTTTAATAAAAAATAAGGTAAAAAAATCAGAGCATAAGGTTTCAATGCAACAGCCAGTCCCCAAAGAAGTCCGGCGTATATATCTTTTTGTGAGGGCATCTTGTTTTTTTCATAAATCAAAAACCAGATCATAAAAAGTAAGATCATCGTGACGAGTGCATTAATTTGTCCCAGGTGGAGTTCCCTTAAAAAATACCTGGCTAATATCAAGGGGGGAAAGATAAGCAGATATACGGATTTTCTCTCTTCCAAAGGAAGAAGCTTAGCTGAGACATACACAAGGGAACAAAGGCAAAAGGCAACGATAAAATACCAGAAGGCTTTAGCTACATTAAGGGGAAGAAAAGATAATGGAAGGTATAATAGAGCAGAGGAAGGGAGATACTTGAACATGAAGTGGCCATCTTCAACCTGATACAGGGATTCGCCCCCTCCGAGTCTTTTCCCAGCTTTGTAATTTACTTCAAAATCAATCATATGTTCTTGGACTTTGAGGAGAAAAAGCGAGAGGAGGATGATGAAGGCAAACAAAATGAGAAGAAGCTTCTTCTTTTTCAGATGCATGGCTTCAACAGTGATCAGGCTAATATTTGCTTTACTTCGTTATAAACTTCCATGACTGAAATCGCTTTTAAACACTTATTATCGCTGCAGGGAGACTTCCGGTGATTAAATGCGGATACGCAGGGGCTGCAGGCATAATTAGAGTAAAATACACGACAATTCTTCCCTAATGGTCCGTACAGTTTGGGTGTTTCAGGACCAAAAAAAGGCAAAAGTCTTTATATCTGTCATAGAAGAAAAATGCACAGGACCGCTATCATTAGTAATTAGAACGTCTGCAATATTATAGAGATCTATCAGCTCAAAAAAAGTAGTTTTTCCTGCAAAATTTATACATCTTTCAGGGCTTACAGCATCGCAGATGATGTCAACATCTTTTCTCTCGGATTCTATCCCAGTTATAATAATACAAACTCCCTCGTGTTTGAGAAGCAACTTCGCAAGCTCCGTATAATTCTCTAAGGGCCATTTTCTCAAAGGGACTATATCACTTGCATTCGGATTAAGCAGTATGATCTTCTTGGCCTTCGTTATATTCTCGTTCTCATCTTCTATTTTTTTTAGAAGCATCTTCCTCGCATTGTCCGCTATCCTTCTCTTCGGAACGATAATATCTTTCTCTAAAACTTGTGTCTTTGATAAAGGAACATCTTCAGGGGAAGAGCTTACTGCATAAATCAGGCTGAGCAGGTTATGGGCCATATGAAGATGCGGATTATATGCGACTTTGTGTGTCAGAAAATTTCCTCTGTATAATCCCTCATTGTGATACCTGAAGTACCCTACCCTGTTTTTTGCTCGACTCAAGTAGCTTAGAATAGCAGTGAATCTGCCAAAGAGCTCCATATCTACTGCTACATTTATTTTTTTCCTTCTTAATTTCCATAAAGTACTGATGGTTGTACCCAGGAGACTAAAGAAATTATTGCTGCTAATAGTCATCACATTCTTTTCTGGAATAATATCCAGGATATCCAATGCCTGCCGGTTCTCCTTAAAGGTCAGGAAATAAAACTCTGCATCCGGAAAAAATTCTTTTGTTTTTTTAAAAAGAGAATAAGCCAGCAATATACTCCCCATTTCAGAAAGCTCTATGAACAGGAACTTATTTGGATTTTTTATAAATTTCGGCCTGCTGAATATTTTTCTTATTCCATGAACACAAGATAGAGCAAGGCAGATAGGAACTCCTAACCTGCGATCGATAAACCTCATAAAGTTTGCGTTCATTTTTTCCCTTTCAGTATTTTACTAGGCAATCTATATCTATGAATGTAATTATGCAAGGATACCATCATAGATATAGTATCCAAATTTTCACATGAAAAGAAATAGAAATATTAAATAACATATTTTTTTTATATTTTCTCCTCCCATTTAAGAAATTGGGGCCAAAGAAATTGGGGCCAGGCCCCATTTTCTGTCTTAGACTATTCGCATTTCAGAGAAAATGGGAGAAAAATGGGGCCTGGCCCCAATTTCAATCACAGACATTTGACCTCGGTCTTTCCCTGTGTTATAGATTCAAAGTAAGGTTAGTTATTAAAATTAAAAATAATAAAGTCCTATGTTGTTCAATATAGCCAAGTTAATCGGAAAATGAATTTGTTCAAAAAAATAAGTTTCTGGATTATTTTTCTTCTTTTGTTTGAATTTATGTTTTTTATTTCAATTTCTTTTAGCTCTCAGGGGATATCTGCTTCAAATGAGCAGGAAATCCGTTTACCCTCTCTGGTCTTAATCGGAGTTGTGGTGTCAAAAGATACTTCTTCCTCTGTAGCAACTTTACAAAATAAACAAACCGGGAAAACTGACATAATAAAAATCGGAGAAAAAATTCTTGATTTCACCCTGCATCAAGTTTTCGATAACAGGATTATCCTCAAAAAAGGAGAAAGGTCCTATCAGGTTTTTCTGGGAAAAAACCGCATGATCAAAGCTGTGAAACCGGTTCAGAAAAAACCTGATGAGGCTCAATTGCCCGTGCCAAAAAATAATCCTCTAGAAAGCCCTGGCTTAGATGCAAATATAATAAAAAAAGAATTTAATAGATCCGAAATCGAGAGAAGGCTTGAGAAGGAATGGGCGTTGATTATCGAAAAAACAAGATTTGTTCCAAATATGGTTAAAGGGAACATCAGCGGATTTAAAATACTTAATTTCCCAGAGAATACAATTTTAGCTGAAATAGGAATCGTTAAGAATGACATACTAAAAGAAATTAATGGAGTTGAGTTGAATAATGTGGCAATGATGTTTGATTTGTTTGATAGATTCAAAAATGATAGTCAGTTTAATGTCAGCATATTAAGAGGCGGGAAATTACTTCGCATTTCATATCTTCTGAAATAAAAGAAGTTACTCTTCATCTAAATGACACTCTGGATTTTCCTCTCAGCCATTATTGCTCCAGCAATTTTCTGGATTTTCTATTTCTACTATAAAGACCGTTTCCGACCAGAACCAATTATCTATCTAGGCCTGACATATATTTTTGGCCTTTTTACTGCTTTTGCTTGCGCTAGGTTTTTTGCAATTCTTCCTCTTATAGGATTGCCGGATGATCCCAGTTTTATGATGGGAAGTCATAGAATTCAGTTCCTTTTTTATAGTATCGGTATCCCCGGAATAGTGGAAGAGTTTTTTAAATTTCTTCCTTTCTTAGTCATAGTAGCAACGTTTAAATGCTTTGATGAAAAAATAGATGGAATTATTTATGCATCTGTAATTGCGCTTGGGTTCGCAAGCTACGAGAACATGGGTTATCTAGTATATATGAGCGGTTTTGAACTTTTTGGCCGTGCTTTTGCTTCACCGTTAACGCACACAATTTTTTCTTCAATCTGGGGCTACACAGTTGGAAATGCTTATATCCATAAAAAATCATTATTTAAGGCTTCCATAACGGGCGTTTTGCTGGCAGCTTTTTTCCATGGAATATTTAATTTTTTCACTACTTCCTCTGTGCTAAGAATTTTATCTGCTTTGGTTATTCTTATAGTCTGGATCTGGCGCATTAGGATAATGGAGAAATTGAGCAAAAGAGCAAAGGAAGCTTAAAAAAACGAAAAGCTAATGTCCAAAACTAAAGAAGAAAGAAAACTCTCAGAACTGTAGATAACGGATACTGTTTGCGCACCAGGCCAGAAATTTTTCAAAATCCGTAAAATCAATCCCTCCTGCGCTTGTATTGACGTTGGGGTGAAAATTTATGCGTTCCGCATTTTTTAAATCCTGGTCAACAACTACCCGAACCTCTTTTTGACTGTTATTAATCAATCCGAAGGGCGAAACCGCACCGGGTTCCAGTCCAAGGTAACGCATTAGCCGCTCTGGTGAGGCAAAACTGAGCCTGTCCTCACCTAATTGTCTTGTCAGTGCTTTGAGATCTGCGCTTTTCGAACTTTCCAGAATGGCCAGGTAATGGCGGTTACCCTTCTTGTTACGGAGAAAAAGATTCTTACAATGGGCACCGGTTATGCTTCCCCAATGCTTCTCAGCCTGTTCGACTGTAAAAACAGGCGGATGTTCCAGCTTGGAATAGGCAATACCAAGCCTGTCCAGAACTTCGTATACTTTCTTTTCGCTTTCTGAAGACATTGACCTGTTACCGGTTAAGAGTTTATCAAACTTGATCCTGATCTTCAAGGAAAGAATAACGGACGCCCTGGACAACCTTGGAAATTGTTCCAACAGGAGAAATTATGATTATTCAGATACGGATGTGAAAAAGATATTCAGTGAAATAGAAAAGAAAGTGAAAGAAACAAGATCAATGTTTCAGGCAACTGCAGAAGAGAAGAAAAGGTTTACTTTACAGTGATTTCTTTATTCATGGACGACAATCTATTTTAATCTTCATCAACTGACCTTTTTATAGTTAATATACTGGGGTAAATTAGAACAAAAGCAAAAACACGGATTCTTTTTCTAATATAAACGCAATATATATTTTTACAATGTCATTGCGGGTCCTGAAAGGGCGTGGCAATCCACCGTTGCGAGCGTAGCGCGGCAATCTCAACCTTTTATTACGAAATCGCACAGCCTGTTCCGAGCAAAGCGAAGGAATCTTCTTCGCTCCTCGCGATGACACTGGAATAATTTCGTTTGTATTAGTTTTAATTTAAAAGCTTAATTATTCATAAATATATTCTATTGCATATTTTGTTAACTTTTTCCCATCCTCAGACCTGGAATAGAGAAAATTATTCCTGTCTATGTGTATAGTCCTGGAGGCTTCAGCTAAGGTAAATGTAGTAATAAGTTCGTTATCTTTACTCAACACATATACATCCCGGTTGATGTTTTCTGACAAATCACCGCCTAAAATGAATAGATTCCCCTGTTTGTCCAAAGCAATTGCTTTATAAACTGCCTCTACTGGATACACACCAAAAGAGCGCTTTGAGTATCCTTCTTTTCTTGTTTGGGCGTCTTTTTTGTCCAGTAGACTTCTTGTCCATACCAATCTTCCACTTTTATAGTACCTATCAATCTTATCTTTCCAATCATAAGCTATCATAAAATAATTCTTTCTATAATCTTGAAAACTAACCGTATTCATCATCGTAAAATCTTTATCAGTGGAATATATGATTTTGTCGTCTTCTTCTTTTTTTTCTTCTCCTTCTTCACCTTTTTCTTCTTTTTTTTTCCTGTTTCCCTTGGAATCATAGAAATATATACAAAAAATAAAACCTGTCTCTGATCTATCTTTTATTAAAGTTGAAATTGCAATGCGATCTTCATATAGAACATTAAAATCAATCATGGTAAACGGAATTGGGATTTTAAATTTGAAGTTCAGATCATCGTCGAACACCTGAATTCCAGGACTGTAAACCTCAGATACATATATCTTGCCCCTATAATATCTTATTATATTCGGACCCTGGAACTCTCCCGGCTCGTCCCCTCTTTTTCCTGTTACTGCGATTAATTCTCCGATATTATTGAATTTTTTTATTGAGTAATCCTCTAAATCGGTTATATAGACATTCCCTTCATAATCGGTTGTCACGCTACCCCGTTGATAGATCAAACTTTCGCCTAAACCTTCTATGATAAGCACTTCTTCTATATCAATGCCTATTATTTGGTTTTGAGCTATCAAAATAGCAAAAATTGAGAAAACTACGGTCGCGATCAAAATAAATTTTATGGATTTCATATCCACTCCTTTTCCCAAGAAAAACGTATTATAACCTAAAGGTATAAACTATTCCAGATGCCTCTTAGCTACTTCTCCTTCCACGGGTTTTCCTTCAACTATCCTATGATTAATGAGCGTTCATTCCTTTACTTCTTAGACCAAAATAAACGCTCGAGCTCATCTAACTGAGCATCGGATAATCCCTCTGGAGCAAGACCAGAGCTCTTACATGTCAGAAATATTCGAGCTGCCTTGTTTAGGATCTCAACTCGATCAAAAGTTTCAAGCACATCCGCACCGATGGCTAAGCATCCATGCTTCTCCCATAGAACGACATCATGTGTCTCGATAGCTTTTATTGTGGCTTTAGCAAGCTCATCAGAGCCCGGAACGCGGTATGGAACAAGGCCAACACCTTTTTGAATGATAATTTTTGCCGCTGGATTCATCGACCAGAGCAGGCGGTTTAATTTGCTCTCTTGTTTATATTCATTGACATGCGTCAAAGCAATAAGTTCTTCCGGATGAGCATGGATAATGACCTTTTGTGGAGCTTTTTTTCCGAGCAGAAAGCGGTGGATGCTCAAATGGGAATGAATTTCTGAGGTGGGTTCAAAGTCTAAGCCAGCCTTCTTCCCCCATAGAATATGATATCTGTTTGATTTCTCCGCTATGCGCAGTATACACGCATTTCCAGAAGGCTCCTTTGCCAAGTCGCGCATCCTCGCGCCAGCGCCAGTAATAAAAAAGGAAAATCCGGATAGCTCGGGATAGCTTTTATCGATTTCTTTGGAAGGAAATTTATTCAATTCTCTAATATCTTCGGGAATGTGTTCAGTAACATTGACAGAAATGTTGCCAGCGTTACTCTCCGCCCATCCCAGCTTCCATAGAATTCCGGCGACTTCTGCTATGTTTGTTATGATGTTTTCTAAATCTTCACTTACGGTAATCGACATGTCCATTTCACTTCCTCAGTTTAAAGGCACAATTTGATTTTAAAGGTAATCTTACTTGATTGACTATGCAGTTCTTTAGCATAAGCAATTATAGCCCTTGATAAAATTTCTTCTCTTCAAATCATCAAATAATTTGCAATTACCATACAGTTCGCATCCTGTCAATGAATAATATAAATTGACCTTAACTTTTCTATTTTTTATAATTCTTTAGACATGAAGTGGACTTATATAGAAGATATTTCAAACTTCAAAGATAAGGAAGTTGAAATCAGAGGTTGGGTTTTTAATAAGCGTTCAAGCGGAAAGGTCCGATTCCTGCTCATAAGAGACGGCACAGGACTAATCCAGGGAACGAGCTTTAGCTCTAAAACGGACGACCCCCTCTTTAAAAAGTTCGACACCCGCACTCAAGAATCATCTCTCATTGTGAGGGGCCGGGTTAAAGAGGAAAAAAGAGCTCCTGGCGGTTTCGAACTAACCATCAAGGACGTAGAAATTCTCCAGGTCGCTGATGAGTATCCTATAACTCCCAAGGCTCACAGTACTCCTTTCCTTATGGAACATCGCCACCTCTGGCTCCGCTCACAAAAACAGCATGCTATTCTTCAAATAAGAACAGAACTCATAAAAGCCATACGCGATTTTTTTGACGACAGGGGCTTCCGCCTCATGGACACACCGATTTTGACTCCCAGCGCTTGCGAGGGTACCACCACTCTTTTTGAAACGGATTATTTTGACCAGAAAGCTTTCCTTAGTCAGAGCGGCCAGCTTTATAACGAAGCCACGGCCATGGCTTTTGGCAAGGTCTATTGTTTTGGTCCAACTTTCAGGGCAGAAAAGTCAAAAACAAGAAAACATTTGATTGAATTCTGGATGGTCGAGCCTGAAGTGGCTTTTGCCACGTTGGAGGATATAACTGAATTGGGGGAAGATCTTGTTGTTTACATAATGGAACGCATTTTGGAACAAAATAAGAAAGAGCTTGAAGTTCTGGAAAGGGATACAAAACCCCTTGAACGGATAAAAAAACCATTCCCTCGTTTAACCTATGATGAAGCTCAAAAGATGCTCAAGAAAAAAGGCTCAAAAATGGAGTGGGGTGATGATTTTGGTGCGCCGGAGGAGGCTCTCATATCTGAGATCTTTGACCTGCCTGTAAGTATCACCCACTTTCCCGCTAAAATAAAAGCTTTTTACATGCAGCCTGACGAAAAGCGGCCTGAATTAGCGCTGGGAGTGGATGTGCTCGCCTCAGAAGGATACGGAGAGATAATCGGAGGAGGACAGCGCATTCATGACCTTGATCTTCTTGAGAAGAAAATAAAAGAATTCAAGCTGCCTCGTGAAGATTACGAGTGGTACCTGGATTTAAGAAAATACGGGTCTGTCCCCCACTCTGGATTCGGTTTGGGCATAGAAAGAATGCTCGCCTGGATCTGCAAAATAAAGCATATAAGAGAAACCATCCCTTTTCCCCGCCTTCTCAACAAAATCTATCCTTGAACCGTTTATCTGGGACTCAGGAATTTTTGCTCCTTATCTAGTATTTCGAGTCTAGCGAGCTGGAGTAGTATAATGCTGTTTACTATTCGCGGTTTACGGATTACAATTTATGCCTAATGGAAAAAGTAGCTCTTATAAGTTTTGGATGTGCGAAAAACCTTGTTGATAGCGAAGTGATGCTGGGGTATCTGGAAAAAGCAGGGTATACATTTGTCACTAACCCAGGAGAGGCCGATATCGTAATTTTAAACACTTGCGGATTCATTGAACCAGCAAAACAAGAAGCACGCAATGCCCTTAAAGAAGCTGTCGCTTTTAAAAAAAAAGGAAAGAAAACCGTTGCTGTGGGGTGTTATGTCGAAAGATACAAAGAACGCTTGATGAAAAAATACGCTGAAATCGATGTCTGGTTGGGAGTTAATGACTTCGATAAAATAGTCCAGGCGATCGAAGGAAAACCATTTAAAAAATCTCAGCATTGCTTTCTGTACGATCATGCCTCCCCCCGTTATATCCAAACTCCTCCATCTTGGACTTATGTCAAAATATCCGAAGGATGTTCGCACGAGTGCTCTTTTTGCGCTATCCCTTTGATAAAGGGCCCTTACCGATCTCGCTCGGTTTCGTCTATTCTCAAGGAAGTCGAAAAACTTTCTTCCCGGGGAGTGAAGGAAATAAACCTAATCTCCCAGGACACGACTTACTTTGGTCGTGATCAGGGCCTTGAAGACGGCTTATCCTTCCTCCTCAAAGAGCTTCTGAAGATTCAAGAAATCGAGTGGATTCGCATCCTTTATGGCTATCCCGAAGAAATAAGCGACTCCCTTTTAGGAGTAATGCAGGAGGAGAGAATCTGCTCTTATCTTGATATTCCCTTTCAGCATTCTAACTCAAGGATTATAAAAAAAATGAAAAGAGGGATGGACGGGAGGAGGGCGCTCAAACTCATCCAAAAATTAAGGGAAAAACTTCCTGGTATTGCTCTTCGGACATCTCTTGTGGTCGGATTCCCAGGTGAAGACAAGAGAGAATTCGAGGATCTGGAAAAATTTGTTCAAGAAGCCAGATTTGATCATTTAGGAGTCTTTACTTATTCAAAAGAAGAGGGAACTGATTGTTTCGACTTCGGAGATCCTGTTAAAGAAAGCATGAAGAAGAAAAGAAGAGATAAAATCATGGCAATTCAGTCAGAGATATCTTTCGAGAACAACAAAAAATACTTGAACCAGAGCCTTGACATCTTGATTGAAGGAATCCCTAAAGAAAATCCCGACATATTGATCGGCCGGGGGAGATTCCAGGCTCCTGAAGTCGACGGCATGATTCTTATCGACGCCCCCGGAAAATGGGAAAAAGTGGTTAACACGATTCAAAAGGTTGAAATCACAGGTGGGGATGTATATGATTTATACGGAAAACTTGCTAAATGAAATCTTTATCAAAAATCATTGCGACATTTTTCGGAGTCGGATATTTTCCGGTTGCTCCGGGAACTTTAACAAGCCTGATTGTAGTTCTGCTTTATAAATTCTATCTTCATAGTCTAAGCTGGCCCTTTTACCTTCTGCTGCTCTTCCTTCTGTTTTTAGTAGGAATCTTTACCTCTACAAAATATTCATTAGAGATAAAAAAGCATGATCCTCGAAGGATAGTGATTGATGAAGCATTCGGCCAGCTTCTCGTTCTCTTCCGGATAGGAGAATCCTGGGGCACAGGCTGGCTTCCGCTTCTATCCTGCTTCCTCCTTTTCCGCATTTTTGATATTATTAAACCTTATCCCATAAAAAAAGTTGAGACGCTCCCAGAAGGATGGGGAATCGTTATGGATGACCTTGTGGCCGCGGTTTATGCAGGAGTGATCATTAATCTCTACTTGCTTTTAAAATTTTACTTTCTTTAAATATGAAACCTAAGAAGGATCTTAAAATCGAGATAATGGCCGTAGGATCAGAACTTCTCACCCCATACTTCCAGGACACCAATTCCCTCTTCCTTACAGAGCGTCTAAACGACCTTGGAATGGAAGTTTCTTATAAAACAATAGTTGGAGATGACTGGGATGATCTTGTCCTCTCTATCAAACAGGCCTTTTCCCGTACGGATATCATTATAGCCATGGGTGGCCTTGGTCCGACCCAAGATGATAGAACTCGAGAGGCTTTCGCCACAGCCCTCGAGCGAAAACTTATTTTTAACAAAGAACTTTTCCAAAAAATAGAGGAAAGGTTTAAACACCGCGGACTCTCTATGCCCGCAGTAAACAAAAAACAATCTTATGTCATCGACGGAGCAGAAATTCTTGAAAACAGAAGCGGCACAGCCCCAGGCCTTTGGCTCGATACAGGATCGAATAAAATAATACTTCTCCCCGGACCTCCCCATGAACTCAAACCAATGTTCGATGAGTCAGCATGTCCGCATCTTCAAGAATTCAAGACAGATTACACGGCTCGCAAGGTCTTAAAAATCACAGGATTGACTGAATCCAAGGTAGAAACCCTCATCCTGGATCTCTATCCTGATGACCCTTATCTCAAACTGACTATTCTCTCCCATCCAGGCCAAATTGAAATCCATCTTAGCAGTCATTCTAAAAAAAGTCAGGAACAGGCAGACCAAAAAGCACGAAAATTGGAAATAAATATGCTGGAAAGGCTCAAAGAGAATGTCTTCTCGGTTTCCGGTGAAGAACTCGAGGAAGTTGTTGGAAATCTTTTGCGACTCAATAAAAGAACTCTAGCTGTGGCCGAATCCTGTACCGGAGGCCTTCTTGGTCATCGTTTGACAGATGTCCCCGGAAGTTCGGATTATTTTTTACTAGGAGTAGTTGCCTACAGCAATAAAGCAAAAATCAACGCCTTAGGTGTTTCCCCGTCTTTGATAGAAAAATATGGAGCAGTCAGCTCTCAAGTTGCTGAAGCTATGGCCCAAGGAATAAGGGAAAAAGCACTGTCAAATCTCGGCCTTGCTGTAACCGGAATAGCAGGCCCCACGCGCGGAACTCCTGAGAAACCAGTAGGCCTTGTCTATATCGCCCTGGCCTGGGATAAAGGATCAAAATTGAAAAAGAATCTCTTTCTGGGAAATATGGATAAAATAAAATATCAGTCCAGTCAAAAAGCCCTGGACATGGTGCGAAGGCATCTTGCT
>JAUWJP010000062.1 GCA_030607635.1 Candidatus Aminicenantota bacterium | reverse complement strand
CCGCTCTTGGTAAGAAGGCTCTCTTTCCATATCTGGTTTCTGCCTCTCTTCGGCAGTCCTCCAAACTTTGTATCCCTGGGCAAGTACAGCTGCGCCAAGATAAGAATTCACAAGTCCTGAGAGTAAGTTATTTTTCCAGTAATACACGGAATATTTTTGCATAAAACTCTTTACTTTTCCCAGGATTTCTCCACACTTCTTCTGTCTTTCCCGGTCTTTATTCACCCATTCCAGAAAATCCTTTTCTTGGGATTTTTTCCGGTCAACGACAAATATTTTCCCTATTCCCTCAATTTTTCCCTGATAATTTTTTAGAGAGTTATTGAGCCCTGTAATCAAACGTGCATATTTGATTTGAATCTTTCTCGACTCTTCTCCAGCCTTTTCAAAGAAGGCGATAGTATCTTTATAGATTTCCATTCTTTTCAACAAGGTGTCCATATCAAATTGAAGTTCTGAAATAGTATAATTTCTGTAGGTCCTTCCAGGATATCCCATGACAAAAGTAAAATCTCCTTCTTTGAAACCATCGAGAGAGATCTTCAATACGGATTTTGGCTTATAGGGGACATTGTCTGGACTGAAATCAACGCCAACATTATCCTCTGAAACATAAGCCCTTAAGAACGCAAAATCACATGTGTGCCGAGGCCACATCCAATTGTCTATGTCCCCGCCAAAAGTTCCGAGATCCTGCGGCGGGGCGTAGGCGAGTCGGATGTCCTTTATTCTTTTAAACCGAAAAAGGTAATATTCGTTTCCGCTGTACATGCTAGCCACAGTGCAACGGATGTCTTTTCCTTTCTTTTCTGTTCTGGCAATCAATTTTTTCTTTGCTCTGTCGATGGCATTATATTTTTCCATGTAAGACATTTGAGGACTTAGACTGTATAAGATCTCATTTGTGACCTTTTCATATCCTAAAAGAACATCCGCAATGTATCCTTTGGCAGAGATTTCTTCGCCTTTACCCCAGGCAATAAACCCGTTTTTAATGCGGTCTTTTTTCTCAGTAGAAGCTCGCTGCAAGGCGCCGAAAGCTACATGATGATTTGTCAGAATAAGGCCCTCGCGGCTTACAAATCCTCCAGTCCCGCCACCCAGATAGACCACTGCGCTCATCAGGCCTGTTCCGTCCTTTTTGTAAAGGTCATCCGGGTTCATCTTAAGGCCTAAATCCTTGAGGTTGAGGTCTTTCATCTGATGTGGCATCCACATGCCTTCATCAGCGAGGGAACGGGAGGTTACTCCGACAAACAAAAAGAAAATAGCGAAAATTAACAGAGTTCGTTTAAATCGCATCTTTTTTCTCCTTTTAGACTTTATCCGGGTAATATTATGAAGAGTGCAAGCTATTGAATCGGGAATTTTTCCATCAAATAATCAACGGCCTGTTTCAAAGTCATGTGTTTATGGTTGACGTCTCTATCGTAATTGATGACGAAGCTGAAAACGTCTCCTCTCAATCCTTCACAGAAGCAAAAATATTCCTTTGTCTTAGCGTCGATTAAGAAAGATGCCTCTTGATCGTGGAAGGGACATTTTGCCAGATATTGATTCTTGGTTCCCACTTTTTCCCCTGAAATTCCAAATTCTTTCATCAAAGCTTCCATATTGATTGATTTTTCTATGGATTGCATCTTTTGATTGAGCTCAGTATCAGAATCATGGATGAGCTTCAGGTGCCTGAGAACTGAAGCAAGGCCTTCCTTGCCGCATTCTTCACAGATAGAAGCTCCTTCCTCGGATTGGATTATTTTCCTGGTTCCGTTCTCGATAGCTTCTTTGTTGAAGGAAATGACGAAAAAGGGAATTTTAGGGTCAATATTTTTGCCGCATATTTTGCATTGACTCACGTTTTCTCCTTTCATTTTTTATCTCCATGAGAGATTTATAGTTTATTCTTTTCTGCCAAAAAATCAATACTACATTGCCCGTTCACTTCAAATAGCGGAGGGTTTTAGGTTTTTTTTCGAGATGAAAAATAATGATATCTTGGAGTGTTTTCTTGATACTCTCAAGTTCTGGGGTGGAAAAGGGCAGAGGTCCTTTTTTTGGAGGAGTGTTTTTTTTGATCCATTGAACAAATGAGCCTAATTCAGGCTTAATTCCTTCTTTTTTTTGGGATGCGCAGTGGTTACAAAAGACACCGTCTTTTTTAGGAGAGAGCCAACCAGGGTCAGTAATGATCTTCCTGCATTTTTTGCATTTATTTAACTCGGGAAGCACTCCATCTATTTTAAGAAGCCAGGCTTCAAAATACCGGGTTAAAAAGTTTAAATCTCCTCCCCCTTTGAGCGAGTTCAGGATAGAAATCAACAGGCGGTAGAGAGTATCGTCTTTTGCCCTTGTAGGAGAGAATTCTTCTATAAGTTCAGCAAAATAACTAAGTGTGAAGTATATTTGAAAGTCGTTCTGGATCTCAAAAAAAGATTCAATGAGATCACAGTTGCTTACAGTGACTAAATCTTTTCTTTCTTTTTCATAATAAAATACTTTAACCAGGGACAAAGGTTCTAAACTGCATCCAAAACGACTTCCGAATTTTCGAGCACCTTTAGCAACGCCTCTTATAATTCCTTTATCTCGAGAAAAAAGGACAACGATTTTATCCTGTTCGCCGACAATAAAGCTTCGCAAGACGATGGCTTCAGATTGCTCAAGAGGCATGAGTGGATTATATGAGTTTGCTCAGGAAGAGGGTTCCCAGCCCAAGAAAAGAGAGTAGACCAATCGTATCAGTGCACATAGTGAGAAGATTAACTGACCCCAGTGCTGGGTCCAACCGGAGTAATTTCAGGAATAAAGGGATGATAGTTCCGAGGAGGGCGGCAACGAAGAGATTAGCAATGATGGCCAATCCCAAGATAAACCCTAAATATGGATTTTTCATTAATAAATAAGAGATAGTAGCTAAGATTAGCCCGATGATAATGCCGTTTCCGATACCAACCAGCATTTCTTTAAGTAGCGCTTTTCTTGCGGAAATCCAATCAGCTTGACCGATGGCAATTTCCCTCACGACGATCGCTATGGTCTGATTTCCTGCAATCCCTCCCAGGGCTGCAACCAGAGGCATGAAAACAGCTAAAGTTACAAAAGCTTTAATAGTATCTTCAAAATAGTGGACAACAAAGGGAGCGAGAGAGGCAGTGAGAAGGCTGAACATGAGAAATGGAAGCCTCTTTTTCATGGATTTTAGAGGGCTGTCCTGAATTCTATCAGTTGTATCTAAAGAGGCCATTTTATAAATATCTTCAGTGGCTTCCTTATCGATAACATCGATAACATCGTCAACAGTTACTACGCCGATCAGTTTATCTTCAGAATCAACGACAGGGATGGCAACAAAATTGTAATCTGCCACATTTCGTGCTACTTGTTCCTGATCCGTTTCAGGATGAACGCTTATGACATCTTTAGTCATGATATTTTTCAAGGGAGTATTGGGGGGGGCAAAAAGAAGTTGCCTCAAAGAAACAACTCCTACCAGGCGATTCTGTTCATCTATTGCGTAAAGATAGAAAGCAGATTCCACATCTGCTTCAAGCTGCATGGCTGTTATGGCATCTGAAACATTGGTTTTCTGATCCAGAGCATAAAAATCCGGTGACATTATTCGGCCTGCTGTTTCTTCCTCGTAAAGGAGAAGTTCCTTTACATCTTCTGAAGGTTTCTCTTCCATGGCGGCCAATATGGATTCTTTCATATCATCTGGAAGGAGATCGAGAATTGGTGCAACATCATCAGGAGGGATAATCTGGAAAAGCTCAGAAATTTGTTCTAATTGAAGCTCTTTTAAAATTTGGGCAGCATCTTCAGAATCCAACTCACTTAATACTTCTCCAGTCTTTTCTTTGTCTTTTTCAAAAAGCACGTTGAAGAGAATCCGTTTTTCTCTGAAGACGAGGTGATTCATAAGAGAAGAAATATCAGCGGCATGGAAATTTTTCATTAAGTTCCACAGACGGGAAAGAGCACCCATGTTGACAAACTTACGGGCTGAGCTGATAAGTATCCGCAGAGATTGTGTTCTCATTTTTTTCTCTAAATTTTTCGTCCTAAACGATAGCACAAAAATTGGACAGTGTAAATGCAGTGCAGAAGGAACAGTCGCAAACATCTTCTTTTTTATGACGGAAGGCAAAATGGGCCAGGGTGGATATCTCTAAAACACGCTGGTTTTGCCCCAGAAAAAATGGGGACAGGCCCCATTTTGCAAGAAAGAGGACATTCTCAACTTGAGGACATAACAGCAGAAAATGGGGCCTGTCCCCATTTTTTCTCAAGGCTTCGCTCTCCTCTCCACTTTGGAGAGGAACCATGCCCGCTCAGCCTTCAAACGGTTTTCTCAATACTCACCCTGATCCTATCATTGAAGATGCTTCCCTAGAGGTCTATTATTGTCTTTTATAAAAATATTTGTTTGTTTCAGAGACAATAATCGCGCTGAGGCCGACAAGGCCGACGAGGTTGGGGAAAGCCATAAGGCCATTCATTATATCTGACAATCTCCAGACAGTTTCCAGCTTTAAGAAAGTTCCCACAGCGACGAAGATCACAAAAACGACCCTGTATATTTTTACCGCTCTTTCTTTAAACAGGGATTCGATAGATTTTTCTCCATAGTAACACCAGCCGAGGATGGTGGAATAGGCAAAGAATATAAGAGTCAAGGTAACAATGAATTCTCCTACCCCCCCAGGAAGGAATTTGCCGAAGGCCATGGCAGTAAGTTTAGCTCCTTTGAGTTCAGGGCCATAAGTCCAGAGGCCGCTCAAGATTAGAACAAGGCCGGTCATAGTGCAGACCACAAGAGTGTCGATGAAAGTCTGGGTCATGGAAACCAGAGCCTGTTTGACAGGATTTGGAGTTTTAGCTGCAGCTGCGGCAATCGGGGCAGAACCCAGTCCTGATTCATTAGAAAAGACTCCTTTGGATACTCCCATTCTCATCGCATGCATCACTGTTGCCCCGAGAAAACCTCCTACGGCAGCCGTCGGTGTGAACGCATGTTTGAAAATGAGGGCAAAGATTTGGGGAATAGCAGAAATTTCCATGAGCAGAATGACAGAAGCTGCCGTGATATAGATAATAATCATAAAAGGAACAAGGACCTGTGTTACTTTGGCGATGCTTTTGATCCCCCCAAGGATGACCATAGCTGTAAAGGTTGCCAGAATGATTCCTGTTACCCAGTTAGGAATACCGAATGAGGCTTTGACACTATCAGCGACTGAATTGGATTGAACCATATTCCCTATGCCAAAAGCAGCGATAAAGGCAAAGACTGCAAAAAGTGTCCCAAGCCATTTCCAGCCTAATCCTTTAGAGATGTAGTACATGGGACCTCCGCTCATGGTCCCAAACTTATCGACTTCTCTGTATTTTATGGCCAGAACAGCTTCAGCGTATTTTGTGGCCATCCCAAAGATGCCAGTAATCCATATCCAGAAGAGAGCTCCAGGGCCTCCTGCGGAGATGGCGATGGCCACACCGACAATATTTCCGGTTCCCACTGTAGCCGCCAGTGCTGTCATCAGAGCCTGGAAATGAGATATGTCGCCTTCTTGTTCATCGTCCTCCTTTCTTTTGAAAAAGGCTAAATAAAGAGAATAAAAAAGACCTCTTATTTGAAGACCTCTTAATCTTATGGTTAGGAAAATCCCTGTGCCCACCAAAAGAACAATGAGGGGAAGGCCCCAAATAAAATCTCTTATAGAGGTTAATATTTCGAGTATTTGTGCTTCCATGTTCTCTGCGCCTAAAAAAATTTTCCCTATTATAGCAGTGAAGAACAATCAGGTCTACACTAATATGAGCCAGAGCTTTACTGATAGTAATGGCAGTATCAGCTGAGATGCTAGGAACGAAAGATGTTTTAACCGAGGAAGGTTATGCCCAGTTTTTTTATTTTTTCGTTGAGGCGGTCTCTGCCTACTTTCAGGTCAGAGGCTGTTTCTGAGATATCCCAATTATGTCTTATTAAAGCCTTATGGATATATTCTTTCTCGAATTGCTTAGTTGCTTGTTTCAAAGGTCGATTCTTGTTGAAGTCAGGAGCATGTTGTGATTCCCTGGGTTCGACAAGAAGGGAGAGATGAGAAGCCTTGATTTCTTCATCCTGAACCATGATCACAAATCTTTCAATCACGTTAATGAGTTCGCTGACGTTGCTTGGCCAGGAATAATTGAGGAAAGCTGTCATGGCCTTTTTACTCATGGATTTTTTCTTTATGCTGTACTCGATCGAAAAATGTTTCAGAAAATATTCTATCAAGAGAGGAATATCTTCTCTTCTTTCTCGTAAAGGAGGAATGACCATGGGGATGACGTTCAGCTTAAAGAATAAATCTTCTCTGAATTTTCCCTTGGCGATGAGCTTTTTTATGTTTTGGTTTGTCGTAGCAATAAGCCTTGCATCTACAGTTATGGATTCATTTGATCCTATGGGCTC
This sequence comes from Candidatus Aminicenantota bacterium, assembly GCA_030607635.1. Lineage (GTDB taxonomy): Bacteria > Acidobacteriota > Aminicenantia > Aminicenantales > Aminicenantaceae > SOIV01. Next base: position 1,763 of record JAUWJP010000062.1, on the reverse strand, counting down.
AAACTTTTGTTCCTTGATGATTCTTATCACCTTGACCTGGGTCTTTAAGCTCATATCGCTAATCTCATCGAGGAAGAGAGTCCCTCCATCTGCGAGCTGCAATTTCCCCTTTTTATCCTTATTTACATTATCAAGGGCTCCTTTGACATGACCAAATAGCTCACCTTCAATCAAATCTTCAGGGATAGCTGCGAGGTTTATCTGGACAATTCTTTTGTTTTTTCTTGGGCTTTCTTGATGGATCAAGCGGGCAACGAGTTTTTTTCCTGTCCCACTTTCTCCATAAATGAGTACCCCTGCGTTTGTTGGAGCTGCTTTCTCTATCTCATCCCTCAATTTTTTAATCGACGGACTTTTTCCAATAAGATGGTACTTTACCTTGGTTTTTTGGCGCAGCTGAATGTTTTCTTCTTCTAGCCTTTTGTGTTTTAATGCATTTTTTACGGTTAAAACAACCTTTTCTAGAGAGAGAGGTTTTTCCAAAAAGTCATATGCCCCGAGTTTTGTGGCCTTTACAGCTGTTTCGACTGTTCCATGACCCGAGATCATCACAACCTGGGGGTTTTCATCCATCGTCTTTATCTTTTTCAGAACTTCAATCCCGTCCATTTCAGGGAGCCATATATCAAGAAGAATAAGGTCGAAATTTTGCCATTCGATCAGCTTTAAACAATCCTCTCCAGTATTGGCGGTTTTAATACTATAGCCTTCATCCTCCAGGATTCCTTTTAGCGAAGACCTGATGCCTCTTTCATCGTCGATAATGAGAATTTTATCTTTGATCATGCTGGAATTTGGATGACAAATTTTGTTCCATGAGGATGATTGTTTTCAACATTAATGGAACCATTGTGTTCGTTAATAACTTGATTAACAATGGCTAACCCCAGGCCAGTCCCTTTCTTTTTGGTTGAAAAATGAGGGAGAAAGAGTTTGCTTTTATCTTTTAAAGAAATACCATGACCAGAGTCTGCAATCTCAATTTTCACTCTCTGCTCTTTTTTTTCAAAAGAAGTCTGAATTTTGATTTCCCCTTTTTTATTCATGGCATGAATGGCGTTATCAAGGATGTTGATGAACACCCTCTTCATCTGTTCAGGGTCAGTTTGGATAGGAGAAGGCACGCTGAATGAATACAGCACCTCGAATTCAATATCTTTAAATAGTCCCTTAAACAGAGAAACAGCGTGTTCGATGATTTCATGAATATCTGTAGATTGCATGTGGACTTTAGGCATACGAGCAAAATTTGAAAATTCATCTACGAGAGCTTTTATTGTTCTGGCTTCTTGGACTATGGTATTGGCTCCCTCATCGATAATTTCATCGGGTTTTTCCTTTTTTTTCTTTAAATGTTTAATGATTCTTTCAGCGGAGAGTTGGATCGGAGTTAAAGGATTTTTAATTTCATGGGCTACTCGCTGGGCGACTTCTTTCCAGGCTGCGATTCTTTGAACTTCTATTAGCTGAGTTAAGTTGTCAAGCACCACGATCAAACCTGAAAATTTATTGTTGGATTGTCTTAACGGAGATAGTGATAGAGCGAGGGCTGTGTTCTGGGCGCCAGAGTTAATACTTATTTCTTTGGCAGAGAGTCTGTATTTTTTCTGAATTCCCAGCTCAATGCTCTTAGATATTCCTCCATATTTGGAGAGGCCCAGGATATCTTTATAGCTTTTTCCGATGATATTTTTTCCTGGTAAGGTCAACATTTCTCGAGCCGAGGGATTTATAGTTGTGATGATTCCTTGGGCGTCAAGTGT
>JAUWJP010000303.1 GCA_030607635.1 Candidatus Aminicenantota bacterium | reverse complement strand
CCTACGATGTAATCCCCATCCTTCTCCGGAAACCAAGCCCATGAATTTTTCTCAGATTTCTCTTGAACTATTCTTTCCTCCTTCCTTTCCTTAAGGTAGAATTCATAATTTTGCCTGTAGAAACCAACGGCAGAAAAAGTAAAAGCAATTTCTGCTCCAACCTTTTGCGGCGATTCCCCGGAGGATCTCAAAGATACTTTTAATATCTTTTTCAAAAAGATAAGCTTTCCCTCATCCTTCTTGTTATCATGTAGATTGAACATAAGGTAAGGCGCAACCCATAGCGGATTTGATTTAATCTCCTGGCCCGTGTCGTATTCTCCGATATTTTCCCCTGTTTCTACATCAAAACAAAGCAGGAGGGAAGAGAAGGAGGAGGCCAAAATTCTCTCTCCAGAAATTTCAAGACGATAAAAACTCCGTGATGGGATTATTTTCCACCAGAGAATATGTCCGTTTTTTTTATTCAGACAGTACAATACATTATTCCAGCAAATAAAAAAAATCCTCTTGCCATCGACAACAGGAGGGTTGAGGATTTTTCCTCCAATCTTTATTTTCCATTTTTTCTTTCTTTTTGCCAGATTAAAGCAATAAAAATAATGGTCATCCGTACCAAAATACAGGAAATTCTTCTCGACTAAAGGGAGAGGCTGAATTTTATTCTCTGTTTTGATCTTATCTAAAAGACTGCCTTTTTCACTCAGAATATAAAGGTTATGATCATCGCAGCCAAATATAATTCTTTCGGCAGAAAAAACAGGAGTAGACCTGATAGCATCACCCGCCTCGAAGCGCCAGAGTTCTTCTCCGCTTGATGTTGCGAAGGCAAAAAAGATTCCTTTCTCCGTTCCAAAGTATATCTTCTTCTTAAATTCTGTAATACCAGTCGTGATTTTCTGCTTAACCTCTTTTTTCCAGAGCAGCCTTCCTTTTTTGCTCAAGCAGTAGAGAGTGCTGTTCATATCATAAACGTAAATGTTTTCAGCTCCAAGGAAGGGAGAACTGGTTATTTCTTCAGAAACTTCGAATTTCCATAAAATCTCGCGCTTCTCTCCAGCCAAACAATAAACCAGCCCTCTCTCTGTAGAAAGATAAAGACCTCCCTCAGTATCTTTCACAAAGTCGATGACCTTTCCTTTGTAAGCAATCTCTCCAGCCTTTTCCAAAGGGAAGATGACTCCAGAAGGATATGCAGGAATTCTTGGCTTGAAAAAAGAACAGAAGCCTAAAAAGATGCAAACCAGGAACAAGAGCGTGAATTCTTTCATTCTTCTTGAAAGATGCAATAATAGCACTTTTTTCTCTCTTTCCTCAATCTTTACAGAAAACTTGAAGGCTGATATCATTCAAAAGAGAGAAGACAATGATTAACTACATTATGCTCTATAAAATAAGAAAAAAAGTCAAAAAAATTTTGAAAGAAAAAATTTTCGAGGAAGAGCTCGCCACAACTCCGACTTCTTGTGTTGGCTGTGTTGCTGATGATATAAGCTGGGAAATTTATTACCTTTTGAAAGAAAAGAATGAGGAAGATTAGCTCTTCTCTCTTTTTATTTTTTCTTTTAGGGAATTCCACCACTCTATTCTTTTTTTAATATCCTTTTCCATGCCCAGGTTTCCAGGTTCATAATATTTCCTTCCCTTTAGCTTGTCAGGAAAAGTCTCCATAGCAGTTGTCGAGTAAGGGAATTCATGAGCATAAGCATAATCTTTGCCATATCCAATATCTTTCATTAGATCAGTCACAGGATTTCTTATATGGAGAGGCACGGGTTCAAAAGGACTTGCCTCGACATCTTTCATAGCTTTGTCAAAGGCGACATAGGCCCGATTGCTCTTGGGAGCTGAAGCCAGATAGATGGCTGCCTCGGCAAGAGCCAGTTCTCCTTCAGGGGAGCCGATAAAATCATAGGCTTCTTTTGCATTAAGGGCAATGGAAAGAGCCTGAGGGTCTGCAAGACCAATGTCTTCAGAAGCAAATCTCACCAGCCTTCGCCCAATATACAGGGGATCTTCTCCTGCGGCAATCATCCTCGCCAGCCAATAAAGAGAAGCATCCACATCACTATTCCTAAGGCTTTTATGAAGAGCAGAAATCAGGTTGAAGTGTTCTTCTCCTTTCTTATCGTAGAGAAGAATTCGCTTCTGCAGCGCCTCTTTTACCTCTTCAGTTGTTATCTTGTCATCTTTTACCAGATTAGCAGATATTTCGAGAGTATTAAGGGCTCTTCGGGCATCTCCGTTGGCATAGTCTATAATCATTTTAAGGGCAGGCTTATCAAGCTTGAGCTTTAGCCTCCCCAGCCCCTGCTCCTTATCAGTTAAAGCTTCTTTGATGATAATGATCAATGTTTCTTCTGATAGAGGATTCAAAACCAGAACCTTCGTCCGGGAAAGAAGAGCTGCGATGACTTCAAAAGATGGGTTTTCAGTTGTTGAACCGAAAAGAATGATATCTCCTTTCTCCACATAGGGTAAGAAAGCACCTTGCTGGGCTTTATTGAATCGG
>JAUWJP010000169.1 GCA_030607635.1 Candidatus Aminicenantota bacterium | reverse complement strand
CTTTTATCCAGAACCGGCAGCCAATTCAGAAGTGCTTCCTCAGCAAATCTTTGATAAGTTGGATTTAAGGTTGTATAGACTTTTAATCCCTTTCTGTAAAGAGCATCAGCCCCATAATTCTTTTCTAAATACTTCCTGACTTCTTCCTTGAAATAAGCGGCAAAACTAATATCTCCCCGACGCAACGGCATAACATTGAACGGCTGCGCCTTGGCTTCTTCACCCTCTTCTTCTGTTAGATATCTCTCTTCTACCAGCCGTCTGATTACATGGTCTCGGCGGCGGTGGGTGATTTCTCGATTCCTGTAAGGAGAATAAAGGGAAGGTCCCCTCAGGATGCCAACGACCATGGCAGCTTCTTCCACGGCTAACCCTGATACATTTTTTCCAAAATACAGTTGTGAGGCGGCTTCAACTCCGTAAGCTCCATGGCCAAGATTAAACTGATTACAGTACATTGTTAATATTTCATGCTTTGAATATTTCTTTTCAATCTGGCGGGCAAGGAGAACCTCTTTAAATTTACGCCGAAAAGTTTGCCTCCGATGGAGGAAGAGATCTCTCGCCAGTTGCTGGCTGATGGTGCTTCCCCCGTGAAGCTTTTTCGATTTTCCTCCTATTTTAGTCTTTATATCTTCCCTTAGAGCCCTTAACGCTCCACGAAGATCAAATCCTCTGTGGTTGTAAAATCTGGGATCTTCTGTAGCAATAATGGCATTTTTTACTACCTCTGGAATATCTTCATAGGGAATTTCAATCCTTTTTTCTATGGCATATTCTCCGATAACTTCTCCTTCATCAGAGTAGATATAGGTAATGATATTGGGCTCAAACTCTTCGAGCATGGAGATAGAGGGAAGATTTTGTCTGATGGCCATGTAAGCGCCCAGCCATATCCCCATAGAACAGGCAAAGAACAGAATACAAAGCAAGAAGGTTACTTTGAAGAGTTTTCCCACAGAAGGCTTTTTTGCCTTTTTTACCCTAATGATGAACCCTTTAAACGCCATAGAATAAAATATAACAGATGGTATAAACAGGGTCAAATGATATAAAAGGTGGGCTTGATGAATCAAGCCCCTACAGAAGACAAACCAAACGCATACCTAAGAAAAATCAAAACTGCTCAGTTCACTTATATATAAAATAAGGTGGGCTTGATGAATCAAGCCCCTACAAGAAAAACCAAATGAAGAAAATGGGGCCTGGCCCCATTTTTCTTGATGAATCAAGCCCCTACATAAGAATCCGGAGGGCTATCTCTTGTATCTCTTTGCTGATCTCTTCTTTAGATTGTAGAGCATCTATATGTACAAACTTTTCGCCTTTAAAACTCCTGAATATTTCTCTTACTTTAACCAAATAATCTTCACGCTCGAAAAGCTTGTCCTTCTTTTTCCGGTTCTCTATCCGCTCTAAACCCTTTTGTGGATCAATATCAAAGATAAAAACCAAATCAGGCTCGACGATAAACTCTTCATTCATTCTTCTTATCAGTTTTTCATCAATTCCCTTTGCTCCCTGATAAGCAATAGTCGAATAATAATATCTATCCAGAATAACGATTCTTTTCTTCTTCAAGGCAGGCTTTAAGTTTTTTTCCACATTTTCTCTTCTGTCCTTTTGGAACAAATCCAGCTCTTCCTCCGGAGATAGAGAATCAGGATGAAGGGCTTTTTTCTTAATCTTGCGGCCCCATTTACCTTTCGATGGCTCCCGGAAATAGACTGCATCAAAATCTTCCTCTTGAAGCCTCTCTAAGAGAATTTCTGCTTGCGTTGATTTTCCAGAACCGTCTATCCCTTCAAAAACAATCAGGATTCCTTTTTGCAAGACCATTTTCCTCGACTTAGGTGATAATAGCTCCAATGAATTATTAATGCAACTTTTCTGTAAACCGTGAGTTTTCAGTAAGTAGGATGATTGAATTTTTCATATTAGTATGTTATTTTAATATAAGTGCAATATATATTTTTACAATGTCATTGCGAGCCCTGAAAGAGCGTGGCAATCTCGTCTTTATAGGATGAGATTGCCGCGTCGCTACGCTCCTCGCAATGACATTCACTATGCGAGATTGCTAGCCTGTTCCGAGCGAAGCGAAGGAATCTTCTTCGCTCCTCGCGATGACACTGGAAGAATTGCGTTTGTGTTAGTTATATTAAAGTAAGGAGAGGAAATGAAAAAGACAGCATTGATAGCTCTTATATGTTTTTTCTTGGGTATCTTTTTGGCAAGCTTTGTTTTCGTTTATTTGCCTGAGAAGAACGCACCGGAAAGCTTCTTAGAAGAGACTCCAAGTCCTTCCCCATCCTTTCTTCATGCATCTTCTTCTCTACAGATGAAGCCTGATTTAGATTTTGTCAGCATCGCCGATAAAATCGGTCCTTCAGTGGTGAGAATTGCAGCCGAGAAAGTGGAAAAGAGAAGGTTATCCAGGTTCCAGGAGGATTGGCCAGAGGATTTCTGGGATAGGTTTTTTGGTATCCCCCGTGAAAGGGAAAGAGAGCTCCGCTCTGAAGCAAGGGGCACAGGCTTTTTTATCAGTGCAGACGGATACATAGTGACCAATAATCACATGGTGGAAAATGCTGAGAAAGTAACCGTCACTACTCTTAATGAAAAAGAATATAAGGCAAAAATTGTGGGGACCGATCCTAATACAGATTTGGCTCTACTAAAGGTCGTTGATAAAAATTTACCTTTTGCCGAGCTCGGAGATTCTGAAAAACTGCGCGTGGGAGAATGGGTTTTGGCCATCGGAAATCCCTGGGGATTTGAGCATACTGTCACAGCAGGCATTGTCAGCTCTAAAGGAAGACAGCTGGGGATTCCGGGTGTTCCCTACCAGGACTATATCCAGACAGATGCTGCCATCAACCGGGGAAACAGCGGCGGCCCTCTGGTGAACATGAAAGGAGAAGTTGTCGGTATTACAAGCAACATTATCTCTCCCTCAGGAGGAAACATCGGCATAGGGTTTGCCATTCCTTCTAACCTGGCCAGAAAAATCGTTAAGCAGCTCAAGGAAAAAGGAAGAGTAGTCAGAGGATACCTTGGAGTAAGGAGTGGCCCTGTCACTGAAGATGACAGAGAAGCCTTTAATCTAAAAACCAAAAAAGGCGCTATCATAGGTGAAGTCGAGCGTGGCACACCTGCTGCCAAGGCCGGATTAAAAAAATATGATGTCATCATTGAAGCCAACGGCAAGCCAGTTAAGGACCACCACGACCTAATGTTTAAGATAGCTGAAATCGAACCAGGGGAAAAAATCGAAATAAAAGTCATCCGGGATGGAAAAGAGAAGATTATAACTGTGACTCTTGGCGAACGGCCATCTGATGAAGAACAAGAAGCCTCTACCGCCTCTGGAAAAGATTTAGGAATAAATATTACTACTATAACTCCCCGCCTTGCCAGACGCTATGGATTCCAAACCGAGGAAGGAGTTTTAATCACCAATGTCCGCCAATTCAGCGAAGCATATCGAAAAGGCCTTAGAGCCGGAGATATCATCCTTGAAACTAACAGAGAGAAGGTAAAAACTGATAGGGATTTTAGGGATATTGTGAATAAACTGGATTCTGGTGACACACTCGTTCTGCTTATCAGAAGAGAACGCGATGGAGAACAAGAAGAATTCATCAGGACCTTAAGGATTCCTGAATGAAGTTTTTCAAGGTTCATTCTTTAGGCAACGATTTCCTGGTTATCGATAAAGTGGAGACCAAGGGTCTCTCTAACATAAGCAGTCTTGCCGGAACAATCTGTGATCGCCACACAGGTGTAGGAGCCGATGGCTTGCTCCTTATCTCAGTCAAAAATAAAGCAAAAGGTCATGTCAATTTCCGCATATTCAATGCTGACGGAACAGAGGCAGAAGTCTCCGGCAACGGATTAAGATGTGCGGCTGCTGCCCTTTATCACCAGAAGAAAATAGATTCTCCTCAAATCCTTTTTAAGACCACTGTTGGTCAAAGAGAATGCACGCTTATTGAGGGGAAAAAGAATGTTTTCGTCCTCAAGATCGAAATGGGAACTCCCCGCTTGAGATCTATAGATATTCCTTTTGATGACGGTTCACCCCATGAAAAGATCATAGATTACCCCCTTTCTATTAATAAAATAATCTACCCCATCACGGTTCTTTCCCTTGGCAACCCGCATTGCGCAATTTTTGTGGATCGTTTTCCTGATCGCATCGAATGGCATCAGGTCGGGCGAGAAATCGAATCGCATCCCTTCTTCCCCAATAGAACAAATATAGAGTTTATAAGGAAGTTAAGCCAAAAAGAAATTGAAGTTATCTTCTGGGAAAGGGGCGTTGGAGAAACCCTCTCCTCAGGAAGTGGCGCCTGCGCGGCGGCTGTGGCTTCAATATTGAAGAACTTGACCGATAAAAGAGTCAAAGTGAGTACCAGTATGGGGCACTTGACTGTAGAATGGGAAAAAGAGAAAGTTTATCAAACCGGCCTGGCGGAGATCGTTTTCAAAGGCAACTTTTTGGCT
>JAUWJP010000101.1 GCA_030607635.1 Candidatus Aminicenantota bacterium | reverse complement strand
TGGCGGGGCCGACGAGACTTGAACTCGCGACCTCCGGCGTGACAGGCCGGCGTTCTATCCATCTGAACTACGACCCCACCTGGGGATTACAATTATAATATTAAAGCCTCGCACTTTCAATAGCTTTTATCCCACCTTGTATCTTAATCTATACAATTATCCACCGCTTCACAATATTAACTAATTTAAGATAAGGGATAAGCATTCACATCTCATCCAAGGCAGCTACCCTTTCTTCGATGGGCGGGTGCGTGCTGAATAACTTATTAACTGGCCCCTTTATATCCTTGAGCGGATTCACTATATAAAGATGAGCGGTCGCTTTGTTGGCTGCCTCCAAAGGCTCCCTATCTGAAGCCAGCTTCTTGAGGGCGGAAGCCAAACCAGGAGGATAGCGTGTGAGGAGAGCCCCATCTGCATCCGCCAGGAATTCTCTTTTGCGCGAAACAGCTAATCGGATTAGCTGGGAAATAAGAGGAGAAAGCACAGCTAACACTAAACCCACTACAATAATGATTGCGCCGGCGTTCCCGCCTCCTCTGCTGCTCCTTCTTCTTCTTCCTCCCCATAGAAACGTCCTGAGGATCCAATCGCTGAGGAGGACGACAACTCCGACCATGACTACAGCCAGAGTCTGAATAAGAATATCATAATTCTTTATATGCGACATCTCATGGGCAATCACACCCTCCAGTTCTACTCGGTTTAGCTTTTGGAGCAAACCTTTGGTGACTACGATGACAGAGTTTTTTGGATTGCGCCCCGAAGCAAAAGCATTAGGGGCCGTATCATCGATGATGTAACAGCGTGGCTTGGGTAATCCTGCAGCGATAGCCAATCCCTCCACTACATTATAAAGATGTGGGTAATCTTTCTTTTCTACTGGTTTAGCCCTGCTTATGGCCAGGACGATTTTATCGCTCGAATAATAGCTGCCAAAGGTCATGGCAATAGCTATGACGGCAGCTAGGACCAAACCATAAGGACCCAAATCTGTCAACTCTCCAAAAATCCAGGCTAAAGCAAAAATCAGACAAGCGAAAAACAAGATGAGAAAGAAAGACTTTCTTTTGTTGCGGGCAATCTGTTCATACATCTTGAACTTTATCTATCTCTTACTTATTTATTTATCCCCTGCTTAAAAAAATGCCCGGACTAAAATTTTACTTTAACAGGTTCTCTGGCTTCCTCTTCTTCAATCTCGAAGTACTCTTTTTCTTTAAAATTAAACATATTGGCGATAATGTTGGATGGGAAAACCTGCTGTCTGAGGCTAAATTTCATCACAGTATCATTATAGAATTGTCTCGCATAGGCGATTTTACCTTCTGTTCCTGCCAGCTCTTCCTGAAGCATCAAAAAATTCTGGTTCGCCTTGAGATCAGGGTAATTTTCAACCACAGCAAAAAGAGATTTCAAAGCACCGGTCAGCATATTCTCGGCCTGTCCTTGTTCTTTAACCGTTCCTGCATTTATGGCTTTGGAGCGCGCTTCAGTGACCTTCTCAAAGGTCCCTGCTTCATGTTTGGCATAGCCCTTTACTGTCTCCACCAGGTTCGGAATAAGGTCATATCTTCGCCTAAGCTGAACATCCACCTGAGCCCAGGCATTATCACTCCGGTTTCTCAGAGTAATTAACCTGTTGTAAATTCCTACAGCAAAAACCAGAAGAACTCCAAAGGCGATAAGAAAAAACATTATAATTTCCATGTCCTTCTCCTAACAAGTTTTCTAGAAATTCTTTATCCTCAATAATAGACTATTTCAAAAGACAAAAGTCAAATATTTGATTCATCCTGAATAGTCGAGACTTTCTAGCGAATCAGGTTAAATAAAAAAAATTTTCATAATTAATCCTAAAAAAATTGACAGTGCTGGCAGACAATGATATATTCTTACTTCTTTTCTAAATTAGGGAAATAATTTCTTAAAACATTATAAGGAGGTTGTCTCAATGTCATCATTAAAAGAAAAATTTGCTTCATCACTAGACCCCATGCGCGCAAAGGTTAAGTCGTTCGTCAAAGAACACGGTGATGTAAAGATCTCAGAAGTTACGGTAGCTCAAGCCTACGGCGGAATGCGCGGAGTAAAATGCATGGTCACCGAAACATCGGCTCTTGATCCCGTTGAAGGGATAAGATTTCGTGGTTTCAACATTCCCGAGCTTCGAGAAAAATTGCCGAAGGCTCCGGGCGGTGAAGAACCTCTTCCCGAAGGAATATTCTATCTCCTTCTTACCGGCGAATTGCCATCAGAAGATGATGTCAAGGAAATCACCGAAGAATGGCGAAAACGCAGTCCCCTCCCTGACTATCTCATCGATGTTCTCAAAGCCATCCCCAAAGATACGCACCCGATGACCCAGTTTTCACAAGGCATTCTTGCCCTCCAGAAAGAGTCCATCTTCGCTAAAAAATACAGAGAGGGATTAAGCAAGATGGAATACTGGGACCCAGTGTACGAAGATGCGATGGACATTCTGGCCAAACTCCCCCTTATTGCCTCTTATATTTACCGCAAAACCTACAAGAACGATGAGCATATTCCTCCTGATCCCAATCTTGACTGGGGTGGAAATTTTGCTCACATGATCGGAATCGAGGACGAAAAATTCAAGGAACTCATGCGCCTTTACCTCGTCATTCATAGCGACCATGAAGGCGGGAATGTCTCTGCTCATACCACACACCTTGTTGGATCTACCCTTTCTGATGCTTACTACTCCCTGTCTGCAGGTATGAATGGATTAGCCGGGCCTCTCCACGGACTGGCTAACCAGGAAGTACTCCGCTGGATCATGGAAGTAAAGGAGGACTTAGGAGGAGTTCCGGACAAAGAACAACTGGTGAAATATCTCTGGGACACCCTGAAGGCAGGAAAAGTCATTCCAGGATACGGACATGCGGTTCTCCGTCAAACAGACCCCAGATACATGGCTCAGCGAGAATTCGCCCTTAAACATCTTCCCGATGATGAAATCTTCAAAGTTGTCAGCGCCATCTACGAAGTTGCCCCTGATATTCTAAGGGAACACGGCAAAGCAAAAAATCCCTGGCCCAATGTCGACGCCCACTCTGGCTGTCTCCTGCTCCACTATGGAGTCACAGAGTATGATTTCTACACAGTGTTCTTCGGAGCATCCCGTGCCATCGGCGTTCTTGCCTCTCTGATTTGGGACAGAGCCCTTGGGTTGAGCATCGAAAGACCCAAGAGTATCACTACAGATTGGATAGAAGCACAGATTAAGAAGTAAGCGACTAATTTTTCTTGAAATTAAAAAAAGGGTAGTGAAAGATGATTTTCACTACCCTTCCACTTTATTCCTGATACCTATTTTTGTCCGTTTGAGGAGAAGCAAGCAGAGATAGATCTTTTATAATCGTTTTTTCCGTTTGTTGCAAAACCAAAACAGAAGTTTTTACCCGGCAAAGCGGAAAAACTTCAAAACTTCCATAAAATCATTACTGGTGAAGGAGACAGATCTTCCCCCTTTTTCGGTTTGATGAATCAAATCCCTACAAATTCTAAAATGAATATGTTATATTCTTTTATCAAATAACTTTCTTTTACTTGGGTGATCTTATTCCGTGCTAAATTCTTATGCTACTAAACTGGGTTCTAAATTTTAAAGGAAGCATTTTATGATGAGGAGGAGAAGATAATGGAATATAAAATAGGTCTTATCGGCTGCGGTACAGTAGGACAGGGTTTTCTGAAAATCCTGGAAAAAAAAAGAGGATATTTGAAAGAAAGGCTTGATTTTGAAGTTAAAATCGTTGCCATCAACGATAAACTGAAGGGCTCTCTTCTCATTCCAGAAGGAATAAAAGTAGAGAAAATTCTTCAGCTTTTAGAACAGGGGAAGAAAATTGACGAGTATCTTGAGGGAAAACCCAACGAAGCTCGACAAATAGATCCTCTGGAAATGATCGAAAAATGTGATGCCGATATCATTGCTGAACTGACATACACGGATATCAAGACAGCAGAACCGGCAACAAACTATATCAAAAAAGCCTTTCAAACGGGAAAACATGTGGTCACATCCAATAAGGGACCTGCCGCCCTTAACTACAGGGAATTAAAAAAATTGGCTCAAGAGAACAACCTTTTTTTCGGGATTGAGGGTACGGTCATGAGCGGGACACCCGTGTTCAGTCTATTCGAGAATGGCCTGGCCGGAAATAAAATCAAAGAGATAAACGGAATACTTAACGGGACAACCAACTTTATCCTCTCCAAAATGGAGATAGAGAACATGGATTATGAAGATGCCCTTGGACTAGCCCAAAAATTAGGTTACGCTGAAGCAGATCCTACAGCAGATGTGGAAGGTTACGATGCTCTGGCCAAAATTGTTATCCTCTCAAATGTCTTTCTGGAAGGAAACATCAAACCATCTGATGCAAAAAGAGAAGGTATTACTTCACTTTCCAAACAGGAAATCCTGGCTGCGAAAGGAGAGGGATACAGGTATAAGCTTATCGCCTCGACCAAAAAAGAAAATGGACAGATTCAAGCCGGTGTCTCCCCTCAAAAACTCCCCCTCTCCGACCCTCTGGCTGGAATCATGGGTGCCAACAACGCTTTAACCTTTGACCTGGATTTACTGGGAAAAGTAACCATTCAAGGACCCGGAGCTGGAAAAATTGAGACTGGCTATTCTATCCTCACAGATATGCTGACCATTCACCGCCATCTTGCAAAATAAATCTAATGAATAAGCAAAAGTAAAAGCTTGAGCTAAACAGAGAATAATTGATAAAAGGAGAGACTCAAAATGCACTTCAAACTTTTAAGCGATAAGGATCTCAAGGCAATGGATGCCTTATTAGATTCATACGGAGGAGCAAAAGAGATTTCCGAAAAGATAGAGTCTATGAGGGATTACGAAACCAGGAAAAGAATCGCTGGGGAAAAAGGATACGGAGAGATGCTGGAAAAAGCTGAAGAATATGCTAAAAATTTTGCCAAAGTTGAGGACTTCGTGGAAAAGAGCGGAATTACTGTAACCAAGCAAGGAATCTGTACCACCCAGGTTTCCGGGTTCCAAGCATCCCGCCCTACATTTTATTGTCTTAAGAGAGTAGCAGAGAACAGAGATGTGCTTTTCCCGACAGAGATGATTTCAGTGGTGGCTCTCACCGAAAACTATGTCTACAGCGGTGATCTACTCTCGACACTGACTATGGCCGAAAATATATTGGGTACCAGCAAGTTCTGCTCCACCAACCTTATTGGAACTCCGCTTCCAGAAGAACGATTTGCAAGGGTAGAAAAAGTGACAGGCGAGAAATTCGAGAGAAAAGATGTGGGTAATGGGTTGAGTCAGATAATCCTGAAGAATATGGGGACGGCATTCGGCAACTTTGGAGGGGTTGAAGTCGGCAACAATAACCATCTCATCTATCTTGACGGGGTAACGAGGGCTGCCCTTGCTACAGGAGCTAATTTCTTCCTTAATCCAAGCTGGTCAACCATTGTGGCTGCCTGCTATTACGCCAGGGAAATTCCTAGTCGTTCATTCAAAATATCCATGCTTCTCTCAACCCAAAACGCTATCCAGCTTCGGATGCTCATCAATATTTTCAAAGAATATCTTCGCTCCGACGGGACTACCCCTATCTACGAGATCAACATCGGAAACGCAACAACTGCTGAAACCTTTATCCAATGTTTCGACGAGCTTGAAGCATCAGGCCTCCCCAGAATCTTTCTCGCCGCTCATATAAGGATCAACCCAGACTTAGGCATGGCTGACTTTAACTGGACTGAGAACGCCTTCAAAGTCCTTGATGCAGGAAGGGATTTGACAATTAAATATGAAAGCGACGGTGAATCTCGTCCTTATGATACCATGGAAGCCTATTTCCTCTCGGATGAGGAGAGAAACGAGAAAGCAGAACTGATTGGCGATGTGGTTTATCACAAGTGTATAAGGTGCGACAAGGATGCCAAAGAGATTATGAGAAAGGGTCATGAAACCAGGTTTGCAAAGGTTTCCTACAGAAAATGAATTCTGGCGATGAAAAAATAGACATCAGGAGATGAGATATGGATTTGGGCATCAAGAATAAAGTTGCCCTCGTGGCAGCATCGAGCAAGGGTCTTGGAAAAGCGATTGCCTTCCAACTTTCCAGGGAGGAAGCGAAAGTTATGATCTGTGCCAGAAATAAGGAAAGGCTTGGCAAAACCAGAGATGAAATAGTTGCCGAAACAAGAGGAGGTGTGAGGGCATTTGTGGCCGATGTAAGAGATAAGAAACAAGTGAGCAAAATGGTCGAACAGACCGTAAAGGAGTTGGGGACAATTGAGATATTGGTCTCGAACGCTGGAGGGCCTCCTTCAGGTACGGCCGATGAGTTTACTCTCGATGATTACCGGGATGCTCTGGAGCTTAATCTCTTAAGCACAGTGAACCTCTGTTATGAAGTTATCCCTTTCATGAAAAAACAAAAGTGGGGAAGGATCATTAACATGGTTTCGGTTGCAGCCAAGCAACCTA
>JAUWJP010000092.1 GCA_030607635.1 Candidatus Aminicenantota bacterium | reverse complement strand
TAACCCGCAAAAAATCGGCATCCGGCTGCCAGGGCCCCTTCGGCAAGGGCATAGTCTCCATCTAAATAGTGAGAACCGGTTAATACTCCTTTAGGATCTGCTTTCACCTTTTTCACCTTCTTCCTCCTCTTTTTTAAGCGTGACAAATATGTCAAACTCAGGACAAATTGTCTCGCAGAGCTGGCAGTAAAGGCAATCATCCTCATTCTTGATGAAGGGAGGATGATAGCCCTTTACATTGAATTCTTCAGACATCTCGAGCACATCTTTGGGGCAGTATTCCACACAGAATTGACATCCTTTGCATCTATCCTTATCAATATGGACTTTCCCCTTTTTTCCTTTTAAATCGCCAAAATAAACCATTTGCTCCTCAGAGTAATCCTTTTTCTCTCAAAATGGGCTTCGGGTCAATATAATGGAGGTCTAACCTTAAATCTTTCTCAGGACAACCCAAGGCAAGAGCCATGAGCTGCGTGAAATAAAGGATTGGCATATTTTTGAACTCGGGATATTTTTGGACAGTTTCTTTCTGACGGTAGTCGAGATTGAAAGCACAGAGAGGACAGCTCAGGGAAACAAGCTCAGCGCCCTGGGCTTGAGCCGAGGTTAGGATTTGGTATGTTCTATCAGCCACATTTTCAGGTTTATCAACTGTTTGGTAAGAAGCACAGCATTCAGTTTTATAAGGAAAATCTATGGCCTCTGCACCCAAAGCAGTCATGAGATTTTCTAAGACAGTCGGATTTTCAACGTCGTCAAGACCAATCTCTTTGGGACGCACTAAAAGGCAGCCGTAATAGCTGGCTATTTTTAATTTTTTTAAAGGCTTGACGACTTTTTTGGCGATGTTTTCGAATTTTATCTCATCTCTCAGCAGTTCCAAGAGATGAAGGACCTGAACGTCTCCTTCATATTTGACTTCCTCGCGGTACATAAATTCATTTATCTTATCAAGGCTCTCCGGGTCGGATCTTACTCTTTCATTTGCTCTTTTCAAGGTGTTGAAACACATGGCGCAGAGAGTCATTACTTTGTTTGTGTTGGCTTCCTTGACTCGGATGAGGTTTCGGATAGGAGCTAAGTGATGAATCAAGTCATCAGTAGCCAATGAGAAGACTGTTCCGCAGCAGTTCCATCGTTCAAGTTCTTCAGCTTCTACTTCGAGACGCTTTAAGGAACATAGAGCTGAGTCTTCAAAATTTTTCGCATTGTTTTTCAGAGTACAACCAGGATAATAACTTATTTTCATTATAAGTCCTTATGTTATTTTGATTAAAAAAATTATACATAATAATAAAATTTATGAGGTAAATTTCCTCATGCTGCTTATGATGGCAATAGGAGGAACATCTGCCTTTTGTGCATCTGAAAGTTTTTCGACCTTGAGGTGGTCCTCTCTTTTTCTGAGCAGAATTTGTCTTATGGCTTCGATGACTTCAGCAATGTTTATTCCCTTCGGACAGCGGGCGTTACAGGTAAAACAGGAAGCGCAAATCCAGATGGACTTTGACCGCATAAGCTCATCTTTGAGACCAAGCTGGGCATAGCGGATTATTTGATTGGGAAGGATATCCATTTCAGAGACTGCAGGACAGCCCGCAGAACACTTGCCGCATTGATAACAGGCAAGAAGATTCTGGCCGCTTAGTTCTTCCACCTTGGTCACAAAGGGATCTTTAATTTTTTTTCTGGAGATGTTGATTCTCATAAGAGTTTACTTACCTAAATTATAGAAAACAATTTCCTATAGGTAACATAGGATAAGTACAGAAATGAATTAATTTTCAGTACAACATAATTCGTGAATTCTGTCAAGAAAATTATCTTATTTCGGAACAAATCCTGCAAAATAAAAACAAAAATGGGGCCTGTCCCCATTTTCATTTTTTTTATTAACAGCGTAGATATTTGGCATAATTTTAGGATCTTTTCAGTCCTCCAAAGAGAAAGAGGATGCAGAATGAATTAAGGAGGAAAAGATATTTAAGAAGAAGAGGAAGCCCGACTAGAGGGATAAGGAAAGAAGAGGCGACAAGTGCTCCAAAGAAAGAACCCAGCAAGTCTAAACCATAGCCAAGGCCGTAGTTCTTTTTCTCTCTTAAAAAGAGATTGTTGGAAACGACAAACATATCCCCTCCTAAAAAGCCAAGGAGAAGAAGATAAATAAAGAAAAAAAGCTCGGGGGGATGTATCTTTAAAGAAAGATGGAGAAGGAGGACAAGGAGAAGAATGCCAAATTGGATGAAAAGTAACTGGGCGAAATAAATTCTTTTTCTCTTCTTTCCTCTGAAAGAGCCTAAAAAAAGGCCCATCATAAAGCAGGTGAGAAGCAGCGCAATCCGGCGATAAACGTATCCATACATAGTTTGGAAGGAGATAATAACGATGAGCTCAACGACTATGGTGGTGAAGCCCTTAACAGCCAGAGGAACGAGGGGAAAAGTTGATTTTTTCCGTCTCAACCAGAGGATAATGAGCAGAGAGATAAAAAGAATTAGAGGAAGATCCAAGAGCCAGAAAAAATGAACCTCGGAGAAGAAAGAAAATATTTTCCTCTCCAATCCTTTAAACTGAGTACTCCAGAGCACAGAGTTATAGAAATAGCTTATTGGGGAGAAGTCCTGGTTTATTGTTCGCTTACCCGAAGATACTTTCTCTTTTATGAATTCTATCCTGAGTGGGCTGAGACGAGAAAACAGGAGCTCGGGGCTTACATAGGAATTCTGGAGGTTTAGGTCCTTTATTTTCTGGCTGAGTTCCTCGAATCCTATGGATAGAGGCTGAGGCGAAGCCAGGAATATGTTTGTATCTCCAGGTACAACTTCTACGAAAGAGAAGGCTTCCTTGAGGGTGAAATACAGGGAGGAAAGGAAGTTTTGAAGCTCAAGGCTTATATAATTTTCTGCCGAGGGAACTCGAAAAGAAAGCACACCTTTCTCAGTCAACTTTTCTCTCGCTTCATGGAAGAATTCTTTGGTATAGAAACGATTGATTTGGGCTGTGGCCGGTTCAGGCAGGTTGAGGATTATCATATCGTATTTTTTCTGAGTTTCGGTGAGGAAGGCTCTTCCATCCTGATAGAATATATGGATCCTTTTATGCCTCAAGACACTCTTCTCTTTTTCGGGTAGAAATTGGAGGGAGAGTCGAATGATTTCAGGGTCGAGCTCGACATAGTCCACCTCGACCTGAGAATATTTAAGGATCTGGCTCAATCCTCCACCGGCTCCTCCGCCCACCATCAGAACATTTTTAGCTCTGGGATTCTGGAGAAGAGCAAAATGGACAGATTCCTCAGAAGCAGCCAGATTAGGGTAGGAATAATCATGAAGGCTGTTGTTATACAGGGAAATCTGCTCATCGGTTTTCAGAATCTGGATTTTGCCGTAGGGTGTATCTTTGCTTTTTATAAGAGAAAAGGGCTTCCAGTAAATTTTCTGGCTGGGGAGGTCAAAGATGATGAAGGCCGCCAGGAAAATGAGAATGGAAAGAGGGAAAAAAATTTGCTTTTTTTTGCCGAAGGAAAAGAAAATCAAGAGGGAAGCAGATGCTCCGACAATCGCAGCTCCCTGCCAGTTGGAGAAAACTGGAATGAGAAAAAGATAGACTATCAATCCTGCTACGGAAGAACCCAGAGACTCCAAAAAGTAAACGCGATAAAGATCCCCCTTCTGGAAATGAGCATTGAAGACAAAAAGAATTCCCAGAGGGAAGCTTATAAAAAAAGCAAGCACAAGTGAATAGAACAACATCGGGATTATTCCCATGATTTCCCCAGGGAGCATTCTCAGGAAGAAGCGGGAAAACCTGAGGACGATGAGACTGAGAGGGAGAAAAAGTATAACAGCATAATATGTTTGGGGAAATCTCAGGGGATGGAATTTCAGTTTCGAGGCAGAAATACTTCCCAGCCCACCCCATAAGAGCCAGGCAGCAAGGATGAAACCAAAAGTGATTTCGTTTCCGTAGAAATGAACAGAGAATTCTCTCAGTAAAAAAATTTGGAAGGAGAGGGCAAGAAAACCCAGAAGAAAAGGCGGGAGAAAGGTTATCAAATCCAGATCCCTGGAATGGGATTATTACAATATTTGCACCTTCCTCCTTTGAGCGCAATTTTTCCTATGCTATAGCCTTTCCGCTCAATAACAATTTCTTTACATTTGGGACAATACGTACTTTCTGCTGAATGACCGGGGACATTTCCGATGTATACATGATGAATCCCCTCTTCGAGAGCGATTTTATGAACTTTTTCTAGGGTAGATACAGGAGTTGGAGGAAGGTTTTTCACAAGATACATGGGAACAAAGCGGGAAAAATCGAGAGCCACATCAGGGCCGATTTCTTTCATAATCCATTGGCACATCTTTCGGATTTCATCCGTGCTATCGTTCAGGGGAGGGATGACAAGATAGACGAGTTCCAGCCAGGCAGAGCTTTTATGTACGATTTTTATAGCTTCAAGTACCGGCTGTAGTTCTCCTCTCACATATTTTGTGTAAAAGTCCTGGGAGAAAGCTTTAAGATCAACCTTTACTGCATCCACAACTTTTGTCAGGTCTTCCATAGGTTCAGGGTTGATATGACCTCCGGTGATGACAACGTTCCTGACTCCTTTTTTGCGGGCTTCTAAGGATGTATCGTACATATATTCGAAGAAGATAACAGGCTCTGTGTAGGTATAGGCGATTACAGGGCAGCGGTATTTCTGGGCAGTTTCCACGACTGCCGGGGGAGGGAAGTCATAGTTTTGGACCTGTTCCGGTCTAACCTGGGATATCTCCCAATTCTGGCAGAATTTGCAGTTTACATTGCAGCCCGCAGTAGCGATGGACAGGGTACTGCTTTTGGGTATAGTGAAAGAGAGGCTTTTTTTCGATAGGATCAGTTGCGATAGAACAGGCCTTGCCGTAAACTAAGGTGTAGTAAGTGCCTCCTATATTTTCTCTAACCCCACAGTAGCCTCTTTCCTTATCCCCCAATTTACAGAGGCGAGGGCAAAGAGTGCATTCTATTTCCCTGTCAGGGTGTTTTTTATAGTAGCGCGCTTCAACCTTTGAAAGGTTTGCTTCCCCACCAAGAGCATAGAAATCCATGAGGAGTGCCGGAAATGTAGAGGTTCTATTCATCAAACCCGTACTTGCTAGAAGAGTGGTTCCGCCAGCTGTTTTGAAGAATTGTCTTCTTTTCATACTTCCTCTTCTATAATCTGTATCTCTTCTGGATTTGCTTTTCCCAATCCCATTTTTTCAGCAGTTTTAAGATAAACAGGGTCTCTTTTTTCTTCTTTTAAAGAGGCAAGTCCCCCCTTGGCTCTGAGTTTTTCAATGACCTGCCAGCCGATATAATCAGCTGCCACAGGATCCAGGCTGAAAATAAGAGCTTCGTATTTTTCAGCCCATCGGGCATGGTAGGAAGGTCCACGATGATATTGAACAATCAGGCTGTCCAGAATGGTGAGTTTATGCTTTCTTTTTATAAGTTTTGTCTCAAAAAGCTCAGCTACAAAGGGATTGCAGTTAAAATCATGGTATTTATTGGGATTATGGATGGCTCCGAAGTAATTTTTCATCCCTGCCGTGACTCCTGCCATGCCGTGGTCTTTTAAAATGGCAAGGCTTATGGAGGCTGTGATCTTATTTGATTGAATCGAGGAGAAAAGACTTCCGATATTGAGGTGAGAGGTGAGTTGAGAATCATAGCCAATCCCTTTTGTATCTGTTCCATAAACTTTGATGCCGCTGCGGTTGAGGTTTAGACCGTATCCTGCTTCCCTCAATTCCCTGTTGGTTCGGTCCCAGATGATTATATTTTCCTGCTGGATTCCGCTTTCTTGAAGCAATCCGGCTAAGGAAAAGGAAACCTCGGGGCGGGAAGAAATCTTTCTTCCACCGATGGTGTTGATTTTTATCCCCACTTTGTCGGAGCTTTGGAAGATTAGACGAAGGCCATCTTTTGGATTTTGCTGACCCATCAAGATTTTAATTCCCCGATTATACATGTTAAGTAGCTTTTTTCGATCTATATCTCCCTCTTCTTTCAGGACTCCCTTTCCTCTGATTAGAACGACTTTTGATGCCATCACAATTAAAAAGTACTCCTCTTTCAATTTGATGTCAATGGAGTTAATTTAGGCTTGTCAAAAAAGGAATTTGAGCTTATAGTGAAAAAAGCCTAGTTTAATGTATGGAGTATTAATGATGAGAATTTCGAAGCCCAAAGAATTATTGAAACTCTTCCTTCCTTTTGTTCTGTTTTTTTCTTTTTTAAATGCGGAAGGAGCTCTATTAGAAGAGGAGAGTGTTTCTTCGCTCCATTTTCTCTTACCTGACGTTGTTACTTGGAAGATTCCTGAAGCTCCTCAGGATTATTTTCCGGAAATACTTTTCGAGTATATCAACGGTGCTGCTGAGATCTACCTTTCCTATGATTTTAAAGAATTGACCGTAGGGCAGTATGAAAAAGGAGATAGTAACGCCTCTCTTATTATAGAAATTTATGATATGGGAAACGAAATAAATTCATTCGGGATTTACAGTGCAGAGCGATTTCCTGATAGCCAATTTATCTCCTTAGGTAACCAAGGATATCTAGAAGAAGAGACTCTGAATTTTATCGTCGGGAAATACTATGTTAAGCTTCTTTGTTTTGATAGCGGGAAGGAATCTGCTGACTTCCTGAAGCTTTTTTCTCAAGAAGTTGTGAAGAGAGTCAAAGATAAAGGAACTCTCCCGCCTGCTCTGGCCTTTTTCCCGAAGCAAGGGCTCGTTCGAAACAGTGAGAAGTTT
>JAUWJP010000137.1 GCA_030607635.1 Candidatus Aminicenantota bacterium | reverse complement strand
GACACAGAAAGCTCCACCGCTTGTTGAAGATCAGCATCGTCCATAACAATAACCGGAGAGTTCGAGCCCAACTCCATTCCTATTTTCTTCAAACCCGCCTTTTTGACTATGTCCTGACCAGCTTCAGTTCCTCCGGTGAAGGAGATCATTCTCACCCGGGAATCTGTCACCAGGGCATCAGCAATCTTCGAAGCACGGCCCGTAACAATGTTTAAGATATTCCAGGGAAGGCCAGCTTCAATAAAAGCCTCCCCCAACTTTAAAGCAGAAAGGGGAGTGACGGTGGCAGGCTTTAGAACTACCGAATTTCCACCGGCAATTGCTGGCCCAACCTTATGGGCTACAAGGTTCAAGGGATCATTAAAAGGAGTAATAGCTGCGATTATTCCGATTGGAAAGCGAAGGTAGTAGCCTACCCTGTTCTCCGAACCTTCACGACTGTCGAAGGGAATGGTCTCTCCAACAACCCTCCGGGCTTCTTCAGCAGAGATTGTGATTGTATCTATGCAGCGACTGGCCTCTTTTCTGGCTTCCTTAATGGTTTTGCTCCCCTCGGTGGCGATCGTCCTGGCAAAATCTTCTTGATGGCCCCTAATTATTTCTGCCGTTTTATATAGGATAGAGATGCGCTGATGAACGGGCAGATTCCGGTTTATTTTAAAACCTTCTTCGGCCGCCCGAAGGGCAGCTTCCACATCATCATTATCTCCTGAAGGAACTGTGTCTATAAGATCATTGTTATAGGGGTTGAGGACTTCAATCTTTTCATCCTTATCAACCCAGTTTTTTCCGATTAGCATCTTCATTTGATCCCTCCATTTCAAAATTCAATTTTATCAAATTCAATTATCAGGGCCACATAAAGTGTGCCGTGGCAGCATTTTTTACTATCTTTGAAATAATAAGTAATTGCAAGCCAAAAATTCTTATTGCAGGGATTTGATTTATCTTGTGTAGGGGCTTGATTCATCTAGCCCACCTTTTGAATCTGCAAAAAATAATTGATTTTGATAAATCAGACCTTAACATATTGGAAAAGCAGCCTCCTTTTTGATAAAAGTAGCCTGTCCGCTTTTTCATAAATAACTCAAATTTTGCAAGCCTGACCCCAAAAGTTTTAGAGTTGAATTTTGAATGGTAATACTTTAGAATGAGTACACATGGAAAGAATCAGAATCATCGGAAATCCTAACCTCCAGTTAAAAGGAAAAGTCAAAATCAGCGGGGCAAAAAATGCAGTTCTCCCCGCTATTACGGCCTCCCTTTTGACCAAAGAAAAGGTGCGGCTCAAAAATGTCCCTCTTGTTAAAGATGTTTTTACGATTTTAACCGTCATGAAGGAGCTGGGAGCCAATTACAGTTTGAGAAAAAACACTTTATCCATTCAAGCCAAAAAGATTAACTCTGCTGAAGCTTCCTATGAGCTAATCAGTGCCATGAGGGCGTCCATTCTAGTCTTGGGCCCTCTCTTGGCTCGCTACGGAAAAGCGATAGTCGCCTTGCCTGGAGGATGCGCCATCGGTTCGCGTCCCATAGACCTCCATATCCATGGATTAGAAAAATTAGGGGCCACGATAAGCCTCAAACATGGCTATATTAAAGCAGAAACAAAAAGGCTCCATGGAGCAGAGATAGAATTTGAGAAAAAATCCGTGGGCGGAACAGAAAATCTTATAATGGCAGCTTCCCTGGCCCAAGGGGAGACTGTTTTAAAAAACTGTTCCTTGGAACCAGAGGTATCAGACCTGTGTGAGCTTCTGGTTAAGATGGGAGCTAAGGTTGATGGAATTGGCCACGAGACCATCCGTATTAAGGGGGTAAAGGAGCTGGGCGGAGCTACTCATGACATAATTCCCGATCGGATAGAAGCAGGAACTTTCCTTGTAGCTAGCGCATTAACCCGAGGAAACATCGTGCTTACCCATTCCCGGCTGCACCATCTTGATACTATCATTGAAAAACTGAGATACTCTGGAGCAAAAATAGAACAACTCAATAATCACTCACTGCGTGTAATCGGAAGCGAAGATATCAAATCTCAAGATGTCACAACCTCTCCCTATCCAGGATTTCCCACCGATATGCAAGCCCAGTTTACTATATTGATGACTCAGGCCTCCGGAACATCCATTATCACCGAGACAATCTTCGACAGAAGATTTGCCCACATTAACGAATTGCTGCGTCTTGGAGCAAATATCGAGGTCTCTGGAGATAAGGCCACAGTTAGAGGAAAAACTCCACTCTCAGGAGCAGAGACCCTAGCTTCGGATCTTAGGGCTTCCGCTTCTCTTGTTCTGGCTGGGTTGATTGCAAGCGGAGAAACCATTGTCAACGAAATCGAACATCTAGATCGAGGCTATGAGAAACTGGAAGGAAAGCTTAAGTCTCTCGGAGCCCATATTGAAAGAATAAAGGAATAGGAGAAGAAGGCCTAAGATGGAAGACTGTATTTTCTGTAAAATCATAAACAAAGAAATCCCGGCCAGCATAGTCTTTGAAGACGAAAAAATGATCGCGTTCAATGATATAAACCCCCAAGCTCCGATTCATATTCTTCTCATTCCCAGAGAACACTTCGCTTCACTAAATGATATCCCCGAGGAAAAAAAGAACATCTTAAGCCACCTACTCCTTAAAGCGCGCCAGATTGCGCAAGAAAAAGGAATCGCTGAAAAAGGTTATAGAATCGTGCTCAACACAGAAAAGGACTCAGGCCAGGAAGTCTTTCACATCCACTTTCATCTCTTGGGGAGAAGGAGGATGCATTGGCCTCCAGGATAATAGGAGAATAATGGGGTCAGACCTTTCAAACTTTTATAAATTGAACTTTTTTTGTTAAATTGAAATGATCGGGCTTTTGATTAAAATATAAATAAACTCAAAACTATGAAAGTTTGAAAGGCCTGACCCCAATTAAAAAAGGAGGTAAGGACAATGGAAATTACCTGGTTAGGACATTCTGGAATAAAATTACAGGGCTCAAAAACTGTATACATTGACCCCTTTTTAACAGATAATCCCGTTGCTTCAGTCACTTGTGACGAGATTTCAGATGCAGATGTTGTCGTTGTCACCCATTATCACGGTGATCATTTAGGTGACTCCTTTGCTATTTGTAAAAAAACAGGCGCTACCCTCGTTGGCATCCATGAGTTAGCAGTAGATGGTGAAGCAGAAGGTATAACTACCGAGGGAATGAATATCGGAGGCACAGTGGAAACAAGAGGAGTGAAAATTCACATGGTTCAAGCTCTCCACTCTGCTGAAAAAGGTGATCCGGCGGGAGTCGTTATCGAGATGGACGGCAAGACAATTTACCATGCCGGCGATACAGGATTAACCTATGATATGAAACTTATCGGTGAATTCTTTAATCCAGACTTGAGTTTTATTCCTATAGGAGACAGATACACAATGGGCGTTCCATCCGCAGCCAAGGCAGTGGAGTTCATCCAAACAAAAAAAGTGATTCCCGTCCATTATAATACTTTTCCTTTTATCAGCGCTGATCCTGAAGAATTCAAAAAAAGAGTAGGAGACAAAGCAGAAGTTATCATCCTCAAGCCAGGAGAATCTTACACCCTGTAGCTTCTTAAACCTTCTGCCTTCTAATTCACACTTTCTCAAGTGGCTTATTTAATCGATGGAAGCAATTTTATCGGATATTCTTCGCCCCGCAGTCTCAGGGATCCCCAGGCTAAATACAGCCTGGTCTCTCGGCTTTTGATTTTCCAGAGCCTAAAAAAAACAAGAGTGCTCCTGGTTTTCGACGGAACTCCAGACTTAAATTTAATAGGCGAAACGTTCCAGAAAAAAAAGTTCTCCGTAATTTTTCCTCCTTTTGGTACGAATGCCGACGAAACCATTAAAAAAATAATTTCAAAACAAACAGATTTAAGAAGATTCTTTGTGGTAAGTTCAGACCGTGAGATAAAAAGATTTGCCAAATCAAAAAGAGCTACCCCCTTGAGCTCTAAAGAGTTTAACCGTGAGCTTCAAACAGCGCTTAAGGAACACAGGAAATCTTTAGAAATAGAGAAAAAAGTCACCTCCCTCTCTCCCTTAGAGATAAATCAATGGCTCAAGGTTTTTAAGGATGAAAAATGACTGATGTTTCAATAATCGGTGCAGGAAGACTCGGAACTTCGCTGGCATATGCTCTCTTAAAGAAGGGGTACAAGATAAAGGCACTGTCATGCAGGACGATCTCTTCTGCTGAAGAAAGCAGAAAAATCATCGGAGAAGGAATAGCTTCTATTGATAATATCCAGACAGCTAGAGTTGGAGAGATTGTCTTTTTATGTTTACCTGATGAAGGAATTTCGAAGGTCGCTAGAGTGCTTGCCGGCTCGGATATTAATTGGTCAAAAATATTTGTTTTTCATTGCTCAGGTCTCATCTCCTCTGAAGTCCTTAACCCTTTAAGAGACAAGGGTGCTTTGACTGCCTCCCTCCATCCTATCCAATCCTTTGCACAAAAGAAAACTCCCCCGGCACAATTTGAAAATATTTATTTTGGACTCGAAGGATGCACTGAGTCTTTAGCTTTGTCTTCAAAAATTGTTCGACAACTCGGAGGCCATCCTCTTATCCTTCAACCAGAAGATAAGGCTCTCTACCATGCAGCCTGCAGCACAGCTTCTAACTTTTTTGTTGTTCTTTTAGAACTGGCAGTATCTCTTCTCAAGCAGATAGATCTTCAAGAAGAAAAGGCTCTCCAAATTCTTCTCCCTTTAGTGAAAGGTACTTTACACAATGTAAAAAAATTTAACATCCGAGCCTCTTTAACCGGTCCTGTTATAAGAGGGGATCAGAAATCCATACAAAAGCATCTTGAGGCTTTGCGAAATTTTCCCCCTTATTATGAAACATACACCAAGTTGGCTGCCCAGGCACTGGAAATGGCCAAAGGAGAAGGAAAGATTTCTCCACAAAAAATTAAGGTGTTGAAGAACCTGCTGGAAGGAAAATAACCTCTTCTTCAAGCTCGACACCAAATCTCTCTCTCACTCGCCCTTTGAGTTCCTGGGCTAGACGAAGAACATCCTGGGCTGATGCCTGCTCCTTGTTAATGATAAAATTCGCATGGCCCCTATAAACAGCTGCTCCACCGACCCTCATATCCTTAGCTCCGATTTTATCTAAAAAATTAGCAGCAGAGACTCTTTCCCCATCAGGAAGAACAGGATTTTTAAAATAGCTGCCAGCACAAGCTACTTCCTCTGGAGGATGATTGCTCCTCCTTTTTTCTAAATTTTCTTCAATGTGTGCTTT
>JAUWJP010000237.1 GCA_030607635.1 Candidatus Aminicenantota bacterium | reverse complement strand
TTTTTAATCATAACTTTCATCTCTCTATATATAGGGATAGATGCCACTATTGAGAGATTCTCTCTAGATAAGCTCCTCCACGAGGGACGGCTGATTTATTGGAGCAATGCTGCATCAATTGTCAGAGATTTTCCTTTGTTCGGGACAGGATTGGGGACTTTTGCTTCTGTTTACCCGGCATTTGAAGAGAAAGGAACCTCTGCACACCTCTCCCATGCGCATAACGACTTCCTCGAGTACTTATCAGAACTCGGGATTGTGGGAATGCTTTTGCTCTTTGGCGGGATTTTCTTTATAGTCATGAAATCGTTCCTTATCTGGCGGGTGAGAAGGCACCCTGAAGCAAAAGGGCTTGCTCTGGGAGGAATCATTGCCATTGTAGTCATTCTGATCCATAGCTTTACGGATTTTAACCTACATATCCCGGCGAATATGGTGCTGTTTACTGTTGTGCTGTCGCTGACAGTTGCGACAGCATTTTACAAAAGTGGAGAGAAAAAAAGATCATGAATCTTAAAAGAATACTCCCTCTGATAGCAATCGCTGTGATAGCGATAATCGATATTTCTATATACTGGAACGTCCATTTGTATTATCGGGCAGAAGGGAATACAGAGGACATCGACAAAAAAATCAAAATACTGGAGAGAGCGAATCAGATTTACCCCTCAAACGGCCTTGTCTTCTATGAACTGGGAAAAGCTTATTTTGATTTAGGCATCCAAAACCTCCATGATAGAATACTCAGTGAATCCTATCTTCGAAGATCTATCGAAAGTTACAACCGCTCCATAAAGATCAATCCGGCTTCCTTATTCAGCCATTTTAATTTCGCCCAATCCCTCCTTTATATGAGCTTCTTCTATCCTTCCTCTGATATCAGCTACTATGATGAATACAGAAAAGCAGCTCTTCTCGCGGGCCACAACCATCAGATTTTTTATGAGGTCGGGAAAATATATCTTTCCAGATGGCCGGAAATATCAGAAAAAGATAAGGATTTCACCTTTGGTATTTTGAGGAAAATAGCCAGCGGAAAAGAAAGAGAAAAACTGCAAAATCTCATGCAGATCTGGGATTTGAATGTCAAAGATTATGCTGTCATGGAAAAAATATTGCCTGAGGATGCAGTGGTCTACCGTTTCTATGCACGGTTTTTGGGAGAGAAATCCCTCTCCCTTGAGAAAAGGCAGGAGATGTTAGCCAGGGCTGAATTCATGGAATTTGAGAGGGCAAAGAAGGAATACCATGCTGGAGAGAATGATTTTCTCTATTTCAGGTTAAAGGAAGCTCTTACACATTTTAAGTCCTGTGTGAATGCACTGGATAGAATAAATTTTTACCAGAGTCTTGTCCAACAGACACTGATAGGTTCTTCAGAATTCATCGAGTTGAGAAAATCAACCATGTTAAACCTGGCCAAATGCCAAATTGAAATGGGGCGGATGCTGGAGGAGGTTGAAGGGGACTTGCGCCTGTACCTCAAGCTGGAGGATGAAGTGGCAGAGGTAGGCAAGCTTGAATTATATCTTCGGAGTAGAGAATTAATAGAAGAAAAATTGGAAACAAGCTTAGATGATTTAAAGCGTCTTTCTTTTCATATCTTGCTTAGCTTCAAGCAGAACCGGTACAGGGACATAATGAGGGTCGGAAACATTCTCAGAGAAAGTTTTTTGGTTGTCCCCGAAGCCCAGAAGAATGCTTTTGTGAATATTTTGCTGCTTATTGGCGACTCTTATCAAAAAGTTGATTATATCTATGATGCTTTGGAATTTTATGAGAAAGCCCTGGAAATCGAACCTGATAACTTAAAGACTCTGTTGAGGATTCGCCAGAATCATGAACGCATGAATGAAGAAGAGAAGATCCGGGAGACAGACAAGAAGATAGAAAAACTCATGGCACCAAGAGAGAAGATATTTAAAAATCTTTTGATAAACAAAGAACAGAAGTATTCACAGGCATTGAACCTTGATGGCAGAGAAATTATTTTAACCTTGCATTTTAAAGGTGGCAGAGAAAGGGATATTATACCTTTGATCTGTGTCTTTTTTAACGGCAAAGTCGTATGGGAAAGTTATTTGAAGAGTGAAGGAGGATTTGAAGGAGAAAAAGTTGAGGCAGAGGAGGAAAGTGAAAGCAGTGATGAGGCTGATAAGATTGTCTCCCTTTCGTTGAAATCCAACATCGGGAAGAATATGCTCATCGTTATGCCAGTAAACAGGCCGGTCAATCTATTAAAAATAATCTACCGGTAAGAAAAGCAAGGAAAAAACAGAAAAATTTTAAAAATGGATTAGGAACCAGGCCTTTATGTAATATCTACTGAAGATTATTTTTTATGTGCATGATAAAAGTTTCTAACTTTTGTATTAAAATATTTGTTTTTAAAAGGAGGAAAGCATGTGTATTAGAATGCTTGTTTTTAAAAGGAGGAAAACATGATAGAAACCGCACGGTCGAGAACTACATCCATTGTGATTGTATTGATCTTTTCTCTCACTTTATGTCTTTCACCGTATCTTCCAGCTCAACAGACTCGGAGTCCAGGTAAAGGGAATTTAATCGGAAAAATCTACGCCAAAGATGGAGTCACTTTTATAGTAGGAGCCCTTGCTAAGATAAAAAATGTTAACACAGCTAAAGCTTATGAAAGCAGATTGACTGATAAGTTGGGTACCTTTAAAATCGAAGGAATCGAAGAAGGGTTGTATTCCGTGGGTATAGTCACAGATGAAGGAGAGTTCAATGTAGAAAGCTTGATAGGAGTTAAAGCAAACAAAACATTATTGATAACCCTTGTCCTCAAACCTTACTTGAAGGATGAGGCAAGAAAGGCTGAAGTGAGATCGGAAACATTTAAAGGTGATAAAGTCCCCTCTAAAATCCTAAAATTCTTTACATCTCCTGCTGGCATAGCAATAATAGTCGCCTCTACTGGTTTAGTCGGCTATGGTATTATCAAGCTGATTGAAAAGGAAGAAGAAGTATCGCCGTTTAAGAATTGAAAATATAAAAGCAAGAAGTAAATAGTACTCCGTAAAATACGAAGTTCAAAGTCCGAACAAAAAAAAAGACCAACAGCGATACTTTTTATCTAATGTTTCTGTATATTTGCATTTAGAGGAGAAGTACATCATGAACGAATATGAAAATGAATTTGCATTAATGGATTACTTGAACGTCATATGGAAAAGAAAATGGCTAATTGTAATTCCCACATTATTCTTAGTCATTGCAGTTGGAATAATTAGTTTTCTTTTACCCAAGAAATGGGAAATCGATGCCATAATTCAACCAAGCAAATTTCTTTTCCAGACAGAGGCGGGCCAATTTAATGAAATTGTGGTTGTTAATCCCAGCCAAATAGCAGGTCAAATTAATCAAGAATCTTATAATCATCTAATTGCCATTCAATTAAACCTGGATATAAGAAAATTCCCAAAATTAAAGGCAGAAAATCTTAAAAATACAAATCTGGTGCGGGTTTCCACAAAAGAAAAAGATACTGAAAAGGCTAAGTT
>JAUWJP010000112.1 GCA_030607635.1 Candidatus Aminicenantota bacterium | reverse complement strand
GGGTGTATGTATGTAAGACTCCATCCTCTCTCTGGTGCAGAAAATGCTGCGCTGGCACCACACCGGGTTCTTAAGGGCGAAGTCTATTACTCTTCCGCAATATTCCTGGATTCTCACCGATATTTCCTCTTTCATTCGAATCTTTTATTGACTGGATATGCTTCTTCTATGTATTATTAGTAATGGAGCAACTCAGAGGGTGGAAATTGAACGAAAATGAGTAGAAATCAAACCAACCCCAAAAAGCAAATTCCTATGTTTTATTAGATGCATGGGTTTAGATGATGGGAAGAAATAAAAAGTTATGCCTGTATGGCTTTGGGCTGATAGGTGTTTTCCTTTTAATTAATCCTGTTTTAAACCAGGCTGAAAACCAGAATGTAGATGTACAAGATCCTCAGGAAAAAGTACTTCAGTATGACGCTCAGGTGGTTATCAAACTCGTTTCTGTTCGCGTTCTTGATCCGGAAGGTCACCCTGTGACCAATCTAAGGCGGGAGGATTTCGTTCTTTATGACAACGATGAGAAAAAAGTGATTACTGAGTTCGAAATTCACACCATGACAGATTCAGGAATGAAAGTCATGTCAAGCAGTGATTCGGCCGCAAAGACTGAGATTCGTCCAGGAATGAATCGAAGGTTCTTTATCTTTCTCGATATTCAAGGCAGCGATGTGAATGGAATGGCCAATGCCAAGGAAACAGCTCTTCATTTTGTTGATACTCAGCTCCGGCCGGAAGATGAGGTTGGGATTCTTGCGTTTTCACCAATGTCCGGATTTAAGATCCAGGAATACTTGACCACTGATCATGATAAGATCCGTAAGGCCATTCAAAAGACAAAAGAACTTCCTCCTAGCCGAGGACACTACTCAGGTGCGGCCCCGTCGGGAGGGCAAGTCTCAAAAGCGGAAAGATTTTTAACTGCCGAAGGATCATTAATATGGGTTCCCGGAACAAATGCCTTTCAGAAACGAGACTTTGTCCCTCGAATGGCAGATTTGGCCTTGGCCTTGAAAAATGTCTCTGGCAATAAGAGCCTAGTGCTGTTTACATCTCGTTTTCTCGGTCCTGCAGCGACTCAACTTGGAAAAGCTTTTGCAGAAGCCAATACTCCTGTCTACACAATTAACACACGGAACTGGATCGTACAGGGGATTATGAAATTGCGGATAAAAAAGAAGCATATCTGGACAAACCACGCCTTGCAAGGGATGGCAGCAGCTTCAGGAGGAAAATATTTTGCTGACATTGAAGACATAGAGACCATCTCTCAGGACATTCAGCTACATTCGGGCAACTTTTAGGTGTTAGGCTACTATGTAACTGAAAGTTGGGATGGGAAATATCACCAACTGAAAGTCGAGGTCAAGGATAGGCCAGATTTGACTATTATGGTCCAAGACGGCTATTTCAATCCCAAGCCTTATTCTCAGTTAACAGACTTTGAGAAGCAACTCAACCTAGTTGACCTTGTCTACAGCGAAAATCCCTCAGCTCTTGCTGTCACAGAAATCCCTATTGAGCCTCTATTTGTCTCGGCTGGGAAGGAGACCTTTTGCCTCTTTCTTTCCTGTTTAACCATAGATAAAAGAATGGGAATTCCACCAGGTAAAGTGGAGGTTTCTCTATTTCTCTTTGATGAAAACAACAAAACGGTTCTTGCGAAACAAAGGCAAGTTGACTTCTCAGCATACGATAGAAGATTTCTATATCCATATATCACAGCTAAGCTTCCCTCTGCGGCATATGAATGTCGCATTGTGATCCGTGATGCACTTACTGGACAGGCTGCAGTGGGAAGGACAAATGTTTATGTCCCTCGTGTAAAGACCTCAGAAATCATGCTTTCGTCTCCGCTTCTATTCATCAGGGGTGAGGAGTATTCTTTTATGAGGCTGTCTGATGAGGGCAGCAAGACGGAAGCCACTATAACTAATTTTTACAGATTCTTGCCAAGAAACCATCGGCCAATCGTACGAGATATAGAGTCTGGAGCCCGGAAAATTTTGGCAGTCCAACCGGTTATCTTCTGTGGAGGTCATCCCTTAGAACTGGAGCTAGATGTTTGGCTTCATCCCCGCATAAATGGCGGATCGATTAATTTGGATGCTAGGCTTGTTGATGTTAAACGAGTTGATTCAAAGAAGGAATTCATAATGATCGAGATTGATCTTCCCAGTTTGAATTCGGGAGAATATGAACTGGAGGTCAAAGCCATCGCGATTGATACAAAAGCACAATTCTCTGTTCGAAAACTTCTTGTGGTTGTTTGACACAGCTAATATAGGTACCTGGTACCTCTGGTTGCATGTGTGGTGCCATTGCTTAGCAGATGAGACCTCATTTGTTCCTTCCAGAGGCTAGGCAGAGATGATATTCCTGGATTCTCACCGATATTGCTTCTTTCATGCGAATCTTTTATTGACTGGATATGTTTCTTCTATGTATTATTAGTAATGGAGCAACTCAGAGGGTGGAAATTGAACGAAAATGAGTAGAAATCAAAGCAACCCCAAAAAGCAAATTCCTATGTTTTATGTATAAGGGGGAGATTTACGATGAAAAGAATCCCGTTCGTTTTCTTCTTGATCTGTAAATTCTTTTTACAGACCGGCATTCCCGAGACGCCAGCGCTTTCGGCTCAAACCAAAACCAAAGCGTCTCAAGAGCTCCTTCAACATGAAGTGACCGTGATGCTCAAGCTCGTCCAGGTCTATGTCGTGGATCCCAAAGGAAATCCGGCCCGAGACCTGGAGAAGTCTGATTTCGTCCTCTATGATAACGGCAAACTTCAGGACATTACAGATTTCGAAAAACACTTTTTATACGCTCCGGAACTGAAGCCTGAAGAATCCAAGCCATCTCCGGCGCGGGACGTATCGTCTATTATGAACCGCAAGTTTTTCTTTCTCATCGATTATGAAAACAATGATCTTGAGGGAGTTGCGAAATCAAGGAATGCCGCCCTTGAATTTATAGATACCAAAGCTCAGCCGGGCGATGAAATCGCCCTCTTATCCTACTCCTTTATGAGGGGGGTGACCCTTCACGAGTATTTGACATCAGACCATCAGAAGGTTCGGGCGGCGATTAAGAAGATTCGAGCGATGCCGGGAGTAAAAGGAGGGTGGGATTCATGGGCAGCGCTGGGGCACAGCGTCATGGGAATGGAAGGTGATATGATCACTGGATCAATTTCAGCCACAGAACGCAGAGGCGCATCGCTCAGATTCTCTTCAAGCATCCAGGAGCTAGCCAAGGCTCTTCGTCACATCCCCGGTCAAAAAAACGTCATCCTATTTTCGAGGGGATATGGAAGAAGCGTCTTGAAGCGAGGAACTCCCCAAGGCGAAGCTTTCCTTGCCATGAGCAAGGAACTTGCATCGGCTAGCTGCCCGGTCTTTTCTGTCAACACAATCACTGGTTGGGGAAAAATCAAAGTACTCCCCGAGGACGCGCTGGACTATCTCTCCAAGCTGACCGGAGGAAAATACTTACACGATGTCAACTATTATTCCAAGATTGCCGAGGACATCCAGAATGCGACCAGCAATTATTACGTCCTCGGATATTCGATCGAATCCACCTGGGACGGAAAATTTCATGATATCAAGGTGGAGGTTAAAAGAGCAAGATACAAAGTCTACGCCCAAAGAGGCTATTTTAATCCTCTTCCCTTCAACCGGTTTTCTCCTGTCGAAAAGCATTTTCACCTTCTAGCTCTTGCCTTGGGGGAGAAAGCCTATTTCGAGCCACACCTGAATTTTCCCATGATCGCGCTTCCCTTTTCTGATAAAAAAGAACTCAACACTCTTCTCATTTCCGAGATCCCCGTCCAGAGAGTCCGGGAAGCTGTCGGAGATAACACTGAATTTATCAGCCTGATCTTTGACCAGAACAAGACCATTGTTGACAGCAAGAGAATGGTGATCGACTGGGGGACAAACAGCCAGGAAAAGGTCTACCAGTATTCAACCGCCGCTCTGGCGCCAGGCCGGTACGATTGCCGGGTCGTCATCAGAAACCTGGATAATGGAAAAGGCGCGGTCGGTGCCTGCTTTGTCGAGACGCCTGAAGTCGCGGCCGCAGACCTGAAGCTTTATCCACCTTTACTCCTCATCCCCGGCCAGGAACCTCAGTATGTCCATGTTTTTGACCAAGGAAAAGATGACGCTTTAAAGAGCGTTTCGCTCTTCCAGGTCTTTCCCTTCCAGTCCAAGGAATACATTCCCCTGATCGGCGAGCTGCAGCAAGAAACATCGTCTCTATATGCCGTACTGAGATGCATTTGGGCAGGAGCCAAAGAGCCCGAGATTCAGATTTCTGCCTGGCTCGAGCCCAAGGAAAGTGGCCGGAAAATCCCCTTGACTTTCAGCCTTCTGAGCAGCGTACTACAAGAGGAGGCCGATGTCCTTTTCCTCGAAATCGAGGTTCCTGAGCTTCAGCCAGGCCAGTATCTGCTGCATCTTCTTGCTGAAGATACGGAGGCAAAGTCGAGTTGCCAGACGACGTCCGGATTTTCGGTTGGATCATCGGCGCCGCAGAAGAGCTAATGCACAACCTCGTCTCTTTTCTTTATCCTTTCGCGGAAAAGTCTGAGGCATTCCCTCCGGAGCAAGCGCGAGCACCGGGAAGACTCGGTCGCCCTACCTCCCTTTATCTGTTGGCAGGAGCTCTCTCCAGCAGGCAAAAGAAAGCAGTTATTGTGAGCAAACTTTGACATGACACTTTATAAAATAGAAAACTAAAAATGGGGAGCCAAAAATGAAAAAGCTGAGAACATTTATTTCAGTTCTTATTTTCATTATCTTTTCGACCCAAGTTTATAGTCAGAAAGCCAATCCTCATTCAACCAGTCAAGTAGAATTAGAGGCTGTATTAAAGAAGTGTGCAGAATATTGTGAAAGATTG
Source organism: Candidatus Aminicenantota bacterium (assembly GCA_030607635.1). Taxonomy (GTDB): domain Bacteria; phylum Acidobacteriota; class Aminicenantia; order Aminicenantales; family Aminicenantaceae; genus SOIV01. The sequence goes on along the minus strand of JAUWJP010000112.1, from coordinate 1,122 downwards.
AGCAATTCCGTCCTTTTTTTCGTCTGTAAAGAAAAAATAACAGAGAAAATATCCAGCAGATCTGTAGCTATGCCTAAAGATCTTGGACCATCTCCCCGAGTGTATACAAGTACTGTTAAAAGAGTTTATGTCTACGATTACCAACTATACAGAAATAGGAATGATATAAAAGAGCAAAGAATACTCATTGAGGAAAACGGCAAGAAAAAACATGAGGAGAATGCCCCGTTAAAAACAAGAGCATTCAAACATGAAAACATCGTATTGGGACCCATAGGGCTCCTCAGCTCATACTGGCAGACTTACCATGATTATAGAATTCTCAAAGAAGAAAAATTCAAGGGGGATAAAACAGTAATTTTAGAGGCTGTGCTCAAACCGGGATACACATTCCATCATCTGTCCGGAAAAATCTGGGTGAGGAAAAGTGATTTCAGCATTCTGAAAATTGAGTGGTTTCAGCATTCTATAAAAGGATATGATCGTGTGGAGGAAACAGCAAAAAAGCTCAGAGCTGAACCACGTCTTACCCTGCTCGCAGAATATGGCTTTGAGAAGAACGGAATCAGATTTCCAAGCAAATATTCCCTTGATGAGGTTTATATCATCAGGGGGAGAAGAAGATACCAACAATCAAAAACAGTTGTTCTCTACGAAGATTATAAATTCTTCACCGTTGAAACGGAGCATGTTTTTAAAAAAGGTGATGCTTGAGGTCTTCTTCAACTGAAATGAGGCGGGCGGAAGCCTCAGATCCCGAAGCTGTGATTTTTATTATAAATAAAAACAGATGAAAATAAGGATTCTCATATTACTCCCTTTCTCTTTTAATATTATTAGTCGCCTCACCTCACGGCCCTTAGGCGCCAAGTTAGCATCAGGTCAGATTTTCCACATGACTTTATAGCGTTTAAATGTTGGCATCCATTATATTAAGACCCGGGAAGAGGCTGAGCGGGTGGGCAAGTACATGATAAGATCCATACTCTCCCTCAAGAAGCTTTGATCCCTCTTTCCCGCCCATTATTGCAGATGAGACCTCATTTGTTCCTTCCAGAGGCTGGGCAGAGATGATATTCCTGGATTCTCACCGATATTTCCTCTTTCATGCGAATCTTTTAT
>JAUWJP010000304.1 GCA_030607635.1 Candidatus Aminicenantota bacterium | reverse complement strand
GAGAGCTCCTCCTATGGTCAATCCAGAACGAGATAAGCCCGGGATAATGGCCAAACCCTGGAGAATGCCGATGATAAAGGGATGAACAATATCTTTCTTTTTTTTCTCTCTGGCAAACTTGGTCAGGAAAAGAAAGCTGGCAGTGATAAGCAGTGCTACGCCAACAACCCTTAAAGAGGAAAAGAGTGATTCAAAAAAATCGTGGAAAAAGTAGGCTATCAAAGCTGTGGGAAGAGAGGCAACAGTCAGGGAAAAGATAAGTTTTATCTTTGGATCGGAAATATTTATTTTAGGGCTCAAACAGAAACTCCCGAAGCTTTGAGTAAGTTCTAAGATTTCTCTGCGGAGGAAGATGAAGAGGGAAAGGAGAGTGCCAACATGGAGCATAACATCTATGAATAATTGTGGCTCACGGAAGCCAAAAAGATTCTGGAGAAAAACCAGATGACCCGAGCTGCTGACCGGGAAAAATTCAGTTAAGCCCTGAACGATTCCCAGGAGGACAATCTCGAATAAACTCAAGTACGCTCTAACCTTTTTATGGCATTCTCAACAGCACGCTTAACTTCTTTTTCTATGGCCCTGAGGGCTTCTTCTGTATCGCCTTCAAAACGAAGAACTAGGGCTTCTTGAGTGTTTGAGGCCCGAACCAAGCCCCACCCTTCAGGAAAAATTGCCCTGACACCGTCTATATCGATGATGGGGTATTTTTGAGAAAGCTCTTTTTTTACTTCTTCGACTATTTTGAATTTCACCTCATCAGAGGCGTAAACTCTGATTTCTGGTGTATTGTAGGTTTTGGGTAGTTCAGAGAGCATCTGGGAGAGCTTTTTTCCTGACTTAGAGAGGAGTTCCAGCAAGCGTGCTGAAGAATAGATGGCGTCATCAAAACCGAAGTATCTGTCGGCGAAGAAGATGTGGCCGCTCATCTCCCCGGCCAGAAGAGCCTTTTCTTCCTTGATTTTTTTCTTTATTAAGGAATGGCCGGTTTTCCACATAATAGGCAGGCCGCCCAATTTTTTAATTTCTTCGTAAAGAACTTTAGAAGCTTTCACTTCAGAGATGATAGGAGCTCCTGGATTTCGCGAAAGTATATCCTTCGAGAAGAGGACCATGAGGAGGTCGCCCCAGATAATGTGCCCCTCATCATCAATGGCTCCAATCCTGTCTCCGTCTCCATCATAGGCTATGCCCAAATGTGCTTTTGACTTGATGACTTCATTGATGAGGTCTTCGAGGGCTTCAGGAAGAGTTGGGTCAGGATGGTGGTTGGGAAAGTTGCCGTCCATCTCACAGTAGAGCTCGACAACATCACATCCCAACTTTTTGAAAATAGGGCAAGCTATAACCCCTGCAGTTCCGTTTCCAGCATCCACGACTACCTTCAGTTTTTTTTCGAGCCTGATATTTTTCTCAATATAATCTTTGTATTCAGAAACAATATGGTAAGTTCTCCTGGAGGTACTTTCCTCTTTTATGAAATCATTGTCTTGAATGATGGTGAATATGTTTTGGATGGCTTCTCCGTAGAGTGTTTCCTCTCCAACCATTATTTTGAAGCCGTTATATTCAGGGGGGTTGTGGGAGCCGGTGAGCATCACTCCCGCCTCCATTTTTTTGTGATAAATAGCGAAATAAAGAAGAGGAGTCGGAATGACGCCGAGCTCTACGATCTTACATCCTGTTGAGAGAAGGCCCCTGGACAGAGCTTCAGAAAAGAACGGAGAGCTGAGTCGGCAGTCTCTTCCCAGGGCTACTTCTTTTCTTTTATGCTGGCGAAAATAGGTGCCTATTCCTTTTCCTATTAACTCAACAGTATCTTGAGTCAGGTCTTTATCGACAACTCCTCTTATATCGTACTCTCTGAAAATTTCAGGTTTTATTTTCACCTTATCCTCCAGCTGACCAGGAAAAAGTAACTGGTTATTGCCTAGCTGATTATATTTTTAGTTTTAGATTTTTTCCTTTAGCGTAACAAAATCTTTAAAGCTGGTTTCGATGGTTGGCCATTTATTCTGGGCTTCAAGAATGAATTCGATAAATTCCCGTACGGCTCCTTTCCCCCCAGGATTGCCGCAGATAAAATGACTGTGTTTCCTTATCTCTGGATGCGCATCGGCAACGGCACCTGCCAGTCCTACAGATTTGATGACCTCAAGGTCTCCTACGTCATCACCAATATAGGCAATTTGCTCCGCATGGAGTTTGTTTTTTTCGAGGATTTCCAGTAGAACCTTTTTTTTATCAAGAATTCCCTCATGAACCTCCATGATTTTCAGTCTTTCAGCCCTTTTTTTCAGGGAACTTGATGTTTTTCCGGTTATGATACCCGTCTTCAGGCCTGCCAGGTGAGCGAGTAAAATTCCGGTCCCGTCCTTGACATTGTATGTTTTGAGTTCTTCGCCGTCAGGCAGAAGGAGGAGGTTTCCGTCAGTAAGTGTGCCGTCGACATCCATGATGATCATTTTTATTTTACGGGCTCGCTCTTTTTTTTTCATCAGAACATCTCTG
>JAUWJP010000079.1 GCA_030607635.1 Candidatus Aminicenantota bacterium | reverse complement strand
TTCTAATATCTGTCCAACATTCATTCTCGATGGCACTCCCAGGGGATTTAAGACAATTTCTACTGGAGTTCCGTTGGGTAGGCGAGGCATATCTTCTTCAGGAACTATTTTAGCAATGATTCCTTTGTTTCCGTGGCGACCGGAAACTTTATCCCCAACAGATAGCTTTCTTTTCATTGATACATATACTTTAATAGCTTGAATCACTCCCGGAGCTAGCTCATCACCCTTTTTAAGGCTATCAACTTTTTCTTTAAATATGAATCTGAGAGCTTCAATCTGGCGCTTAACCTTTTTCTCAATATCCTTTATTTTTTTATCTCGGGCTGAATTCCCTTTTAGTTTCAATTTAAAGATGACTTCAGGTTCCAGTTTATTCAATATTTTTTCGTCTAATTTCTCTCCCTTTTTTAAGACAAGATCCCCAACCGCCAGATCCTTCTCAATCTTTTCTCCCTTGATGACAACCTTTGTCTTCCTTAATCTTTCTCCTTCGAGAATACTTATTTCATCATCTAAGTTTCTCTTCATTTTAGCTACTTCTTCTTTTTCGATCGCTTTAGCCCGAGCTCCCTTCTCAATGCCCCGTCGAGAAAAAATCCTCACATCGATGACTGTGCCTTCTATCCCCGGAGAACAATAAAGCGAAGCATCTTTGACATCTAGAGCTTTCTCTCCAAATATTGCTTTAAGAAGTTTTTCTTCAGGAGATAACTGGGTTTCTCCTTTAGGCGCAACTTTCCCGACTAATATATCTCCAGATTTTACGAGAGCTCCTGTCCTCACTATTCCATTTTCATTTAAATTACTAAGAAGCTCTTCGGCAACATTGGGAATATCACGAGTTATTTCTTCTGGACCTAATTTCGTATCCCGGGCTTCTATTGTCTCCTCGACAATATGAATAGAAGTGAAGATGTCTTCTTTAATTAATTTCTCGCTGACAATGATGGCATCTTCAAAGTTATAGCCTCTCCAAGGCATAAACGCGCATAAAACATTGCGACCAAGGGCTAATTCGCCCATATCTGTACAGGAACTATCCGCAAGGATTTGACCTTTAATGACTCTATCTCCTTTTCTGATAATAGGTCGATGATTAACGCAAGTATTCTGGTTTGTTCTTAAAAATTTTATTAGGAGATAAAGGTCTGTTCCCAAGTCGTATTCCTTAGCGTCTTCCTTTTCATCTACACGAACCAGAATCCTTTCCGCATCAACAAACTCAACAACTCCCGTCCGCTTACAGATGATGACATCTTTTGATCCCTTAGCTACAAGATGTTCCATCCCTGTGCCAACAAAAGGCGCCTCTGGCCTAAGGAGAGGAACAGCTTGTCTCTGCATGTTTGATCCCATAAGAGCACGGTTAGCGTCATCATGTTCTAAAAAGGGAATCAGAGAAGTAGAAAGGGAAACTAGCTGCTTAGGAGAAACATCCATATAGTCTATTTGTTTACGTGGTATAAGTTTAAAATTACCTGCTTGTCTTGCACTTATATTTTCATCGATAAAATTTCCTTTCTCATCAACCGGAGCGTTGGCTTGTGCGATGTTGTATTGCTCCTCTTCCCAGGCTGTCAAATAAAAACAACAGGGCTCTACTACAGGTAATTGCTTTCTTTTTCCATCTTTTGTTTTTCCAATATCTCTTAGAAGCTTGTCTTTCTCGACAATTTCTCCGATTTTATGAGAACTCACTCCAGGATGAAGAATTTTCACATAGTCTATTATCCTCCCGTCTTTGACTTTTCGGTAAGGAGTTTCGAGAAAACCAAAGTCATTCACCCGAGCATAACAACTCAAAGAAGAAATCAGACCAATATTGGGTCCCTCTGGTGTTTCAATGGGACAGATCCGGCCATAGTGAGAGGACTGAATATCTCTCACTTCAAAACCTGCTCTTTCTCGACTCAATCCTCCTGGCCCCAAAGCACTCAATCGTCTCTTATGGGTGACTTCTGCCAGGCTATTTATCTGATCCATGAATTGAGAAAGCTGTGAACTTCCATAAAATTCTTTCAAAGCAGCAATAACAGGCTTCGAATTGATAAGATCTTGAGGCATAGCTGAGGGCAAATCTGCAGCCACGGTCATCTTCTCTTTTATGGTCCTTTCCATACGAGTCAACCCGATGCGAAAAGCATTCTCTACGAGCTCTCCTACCGAACGAACCCGGCGATTTCCTAAATGATCAATATCATCCAAACTCCCTTCCCCGCCACGGAGACGAAGCAGGTATTTGATCACTTCAACAAAATCTAAGGGAGACAAAGTTTTCTCTTCTAAGGAACGATCCATAGATAATTTGATATTCATCTTCAGGCGGCCGATCCGAGAGAAATTGTACCTCTTGTCGTTGAAGAACAGATTTGTGAACAAATTGTGAGCGCTTTCCATCGTGTGAGGTTCGCCAGGTCTGAGCTTTCTGTAGATCTCAGCTAGGGCCTGATTTGTATCTTTGTTTGAATCTTTTTTCAATGTGTTAACAATGATATCGTCAAATTTATCCTTTTCTGGGAAAAATATTTCAAAAGGCTCTTTGAGACTCTTTAGCTCCTCCAGTTGATCCTACCTGATTTCTTCCTTAGCCTTAACCAAATCATTTATGGATGAAAGCAAAAACGCTCCTTTAAATTCTTTTCCGAGCAAGGCAATTTTCTTGATTTTACGTTCTTTTAACTTTCGGTACTGCTCGTTGCTGATCTTTCCTTTGCTCTGAATCAGCTCTTTTTTAGACTTTGGATCAACAACGTTTTCTCCAACTATCTTGCCAACGAGATTCTCGTTAAGCTCCCAATAGAGGTTGCCTCCCTCTGGGAAGATTTTATAAGTCTCATAAAAAAGACGCAGAATTGCCTCATCTGATCCAAATCCCAAAGCTCTCAAAAAAACTGACACCAAGAACTTCTTTTTTCGATCCAAGCGGACAAACAAGACATTCTTGCTGTCATACTCGAACTCAACCCATGCTCCTCTGTAAGGAATGATCTTCCCAACATAAAAGCCTTTTCCCTCTCCCTGCCTGAAAAAAACTCCAGGAGATCTCTGGAGCTGACTAACAACAACTCTTTCTATGCCGTTAAAAATAAAGGTTCCTTTTTCCGTCATTAAAGGAATCTCACCGAAATAGACTTCCTGTTCTTTGATATGCCTCAACCTTTTTGTTTTAGTCTCAGGGTCCTTATCCCAGGAGATTAATCTTATTTTCAGCCTGAGTGGAACAGCATAAGTATAGCCCTTCTGGAGACATTCCGTAGGCCTGTATTTCATTTTCAGGCCAACCTTATCTCCACAGTGATCGCAGAGCTGAATTTCTATTTTCTTCATTGCGCCGCAGTAGGGACAAATCTCCTTTTCAGTGAGTTCTGCATCTGCAGGGAGAAGAGTTTTGCACCCATTGCATCGACCTCTAGAGTTTTCGACTCCTTTCAGACGACCACATTTACATTCCCAGTCGCCGATAGAATAGCTGATAAAATCCAATTGAGTCGTCTCTTTAAAGTCAGAAACAGGAAAGGAATCCTTAAAAGCAGCTTGCAATCCACTGTCTTTTCTCTCTTCAGGCAATAACTCCATCTGAAGAAATTCTGAATAGGATTGTTTCTGGATAGCCAGCAGATCGGGTATAGGAAAGGCCGTTTTAAGCTTCGAGAAATCGACTCTTTTACGATAAATGTTTTCTAATTCTTTACTCATGTTCCTTCTCTTAGAAAAGTTTTCAAAAGATATGTTTTGCTATTTGGCATTGCCCCAAAGTTTCTCGACCCTGTGTCATTGATAGCAAGCGCGGCAATCCACTGTTGCGAGCGTAGCGTGGCAATCTCATAAGATAGGTCATTGCGAGTAGCGTAGCGACGCGGCAATCTCAAATTTTTATGAGATTGCTTCATTTCACTCGCAACGGAGGATTGCTTCGCCCCTGCAGGGCTCGCAATGACAATAAGAAATACAACTTTAGGACAATGCCTATGATTTTAATTAAATTCATAATTTTGGTTTACTGTAATTCTATTCCTGCTCCCTCTGCTTCAAATTTCGCTTTTATCTCCTCAGCCTCTTCTTTGGAAATGCCCTCTTTCACAGGCTTGGGAGCGTTATCAACTAAATCTTTGGCTTCTTTCAATCCAAGACTCGTCACTTCTCTTACAGTTTTAATGACATTAATCTTTCTGTCACCCACGCTCTTTAAGATTACAGTAAATTCTGTTTTCTCTTCTTCAGCCTTAGCCTCTCCTTGAAGAGTGCCTCCACCTGGAGCTGCCATAGGTGCGGCAGCTGCTATTGCGCTCACTCCATACCTTTCTTCAAATTCTTTGATATAATCAGCAAGTTCCAAAACCGTTAAGTTATCCAAGTGGCCGAAAAATTGTTCCTTTGTTAATTTTGTTTTCTCTTGTTTTCCCTTTGTCGTCTCATTAGCTTCTTTTGTTTGTGCTTTAGGCATTTTTACCTCCAACCTTATTTTTTTGTTTTTAATTGACTCAACAACCTGCCTAGACTATTTAATGGGGCCTACCAAGTCCATAATAACTTTATTAATGGTAATGCCATTAAGTTGCCAACTTTGGCTATTAAATCCTCCCGGGAGCTCAGAGCTGCAACTTCATTGAATCTCTCAGAAGAGAGAAATTGTCCTTCCAGCATGCCTGCCTTTACAGACAAAACCTTGTTTCGGTCTGAAAAATCCTTGATTAGGCGAGCTAAACCCACAGGATTTTGAGAAGCAAAAGCAATACCTGTGGAGCCCTGGAAGAATGTTTTCAAATCTTCAGGAAAGTCTTCTTTTAAAGCTCTCAGGGCAAGACGGTTTTTAACAACCCTAAAGGAGTAGGAGTTATCTCGAAAAATCCTTCTCAGCTCAACAGCCTGGGCAACAGACATTTTTATAAAATCGACCAAATAAAAAGAGTCGTGCTTTTCGAAAGAATCACTCAACTCTTTGACTTGTTTTTCTTTATCCTCCCTTATCACCTTATCTCTCCTATAACTCTAAAACTCCATCTTCTAGCCTGATTGATGGACCCATGGTTGACGAAACATGAATGCTTCTTACATATTTTCCTTTTGCAGCAGGCGGTTTTGCCTGAACAACAGCCTGGATAAAAGATTTGATATTATCCACAAGCTTCGAATCAGAGAAAGATACCTTACCCACTGGGGAATGAATAATAGCAGTCTTATCCACTCTGAATTCCACCCGACCAGTTTTGATTTCTTCAACAGCCCTCTTGATATCAAAAGTCACAGTTCCAGACTTTGGGTTGGGCATGAGTCCTTTTGTCCCCAGAATACGGCCCAATTTTCCGACATTCCTCATCACATCCGGTGTAGCAATAACAGCATCAAAGTCAATCCATCCTTTAGATATCTTTTCAATGATTTCTTCCCCTCCGACATAATCAGCTCCTGCATCCTCAGCTTCTTTAATTTTTTCTCCAGAGCCAATCACGCATATCTTCTTCGTTTTCCCTGTGCCGTGGGGAAGGGTAACTGTTCCTCTCACCATCTGATCAGAATGCTTTGGATCAACTCCCAAACGAAGGGAGAGGTCCACAGATTCATCAAACTTGACAAAACTGAGTTTCTTAACAAGACTTACGGCATCTTCCAGGGAGTATTCTTCTTTTTCTTTTAATTCCCTTGCTTTAATATATTTTTTTCCTCTTTTAGCCACTAATAATCTCCAATCCCATGTTTTTTGCTGTGCCTTCGATAATTTTTTTTGCGGCATCTAAGCTGTAAGCATTCAAATCAGGCATCTTTACCTTTGCTATCTCCTCAATCTGTTTTTCAGTAACTTTACCGACTTTTTCTTTGTTTGGTTCTCCAGATCCTTTTGCTATCCCAGCTGCTTTCTTCAAGAGATAGGAAGCTGGAGGGGTTTTCATGATGAAATTGAAACTTCTATCCTTAAAAACGCTTATAATTACAGGAATAACCGTTCCTTCTTCCATCTTGTTAGTTTTTTCATTGAATTGGCGGACAAAGTCCATGATGTTTACGTTATGTTGACCAAGTGCTGGACCCACAGGCGGAGCTGGGCTTGCCTGGCCTGCTTCTATCTGCAGCTTAATTGTCGCTATGATCTCTTTTGGCATGCTTCCTCCTAAATTTTCTCCACTTGTAAGAATTCTAACTCTACTGGAGTAGCTCGACCGAAAATTGTAACCAATACTTTTAGAGTGTTTCTTTCATTATTCACTTCTTCAACTATGCCGTTAAAATTGAAAAAAGGCCCATCAATGATCCGGACAGCCTCTCCTTTTTCGAAAGAATGCTTTGGTTTCGGTTTTTCAGAGGTTGTCTCCATATGTTCCACTATCTGGCTGACTTCTTCCTTACTTAAGGGCGAAGGGCTTTTCCCTGATCCTACAAAACCAGTCACTTTTGGCGTCTCGCGAATTATATGCCAGTTTTCATCTGTCATCGACATTTCGATCAAGATATAACCAGGATAAGACCTTTTTGTGGAAACGACTTTCTTTCCTCCTTTGATTTCAACAACGCCCTCTGTGGGGATAATAATCTGGCCAATCTGATCCTCTATATTCAGCTCAATACACCTCTGGTTAATAGACTCAGCCACATATTTTTCAAATCCAGAATAAGTATGAACGACATACCAATTTTTGCTCATTTTCTCACTCAATCTAGCCAAATAATCCTCTTACTTGATTAAGAACCCAAGAAAAAATAAGGTCCATAAAATAAAGATAAAGTCCAAAAAAAATAGTAGTAAGAATAACGACGACAGTTGTGCTCTGAACCTCATTTCTAGAAGGCCATGTCACTTTTTTTAACTCGGCCCTGACTTCTCTCAAAAAAGAGAAAATGCGTCTATACCATTTTACTTTTTTATTCATTCTCTAATCTTTATCCTAGAAACAGATTGATGACACTTTTGCGATGTTTCGATATTTTCCTTTAAATTATAGCTTGTATTATTATGGGCAGGTGAGGCAGGACTCGAACCCGCAACCTTCGGTTTTGGAGACCGACGCTCTAACCAGTTGAGCTACTCACCTCCCTCTTTAACGCCTCCTTTAATATTCATAACCCTCACCGACTCTGCTTTAATAATTTAAGTTACTTTTTTCTTGCTCCTTATTCTCTACAGTTATCTTATTTCCTTATGTAGAGTGTGTTTCTGGCAGAATTTACAATATTTTTTCTGCTCAATCTTTTCCTTTTGTATCTTTTTATTCCGAGTAGTTGTGTAATTCCTCCGTTTGCATTCAGGACACTGTAACGATACAATTTCTCTCATCGCAATCCTGCTTTTCTAGTATATTTCAAATATGGATTTGATAAATCAAATCCCTGCAACCAGCAACTCCTTTCTTTTATTCTATAATTCTTATTCATCTTTTATAAGGTGGGCTTGATGAATCAAGCCCCTA
>JAUWJP010000116.1 GCA_030607635.1 Candidatus Aminicenantota bacterium | reverse complement strand
ATGAATCGAGAGGTTCACGTACGGTTTTGAGAGGGGCCGGGGTGAAACTCCCCGGTCTACTCACCTTTCAAGATGATGCCCATTAAGCCTATATTTCTCCACAGTTAGAGATGACTTCCAACTTGCTACACTCAAGAATTTGGCTTATGGCTTCGCCACGCTCGTCAGGTGCGATCGGCTCGTAAAGCCAATTACGTTACTTAACCTTTAAATATTCTCCTTCAAGGCTAGGCCTATTAATCTGTAGAGGTGATTTCAGAAGTAAAAAATCCCCCCCCAAATCATCTCTATAGGCGATTGTCTAATTCTTACATCGTGCTAGCATAAAACACGAAAAAACTTATATGTATGGATAGAAGTGTCAGGAAATCCGAAGCGGTAGAAAGATTTCCTACTCCCTCAGGAAGAGGTAGAGGCCGAAAATGGGATTTATTGGGAAGAAAACCCAAGCGAAAGACATGACACGCCAAGATAATATCCGTCCATCTGTGGAAAAAACAGAAAAATCGATCGATCAAATAAAAGAGGAGATCGATAACCATATCAAGGAAATAGATCAATCCAAAAAAGAAATAGAGAAATTAACGGAATTGATAATTGAGGAATTGATGAAGATTAAAGAGCTAAAACAGAAAATCGAAGAACTTGAACAAGAGGGCGAAGAGGAAAAGACATATACAAAAAAAATCTTAAGGGCTAAACCAGGAGTCAGATCAGAAGGCCGGAAGCGAAGGAAACAAGATGAAAAGAGAAAAGTCGCGTTGGATTATGAACTGGTCAATATGAAAATGATAAAGAAGATCCTTGACCTTTCAGATAATTTTAAATACGAAAAAGACAAGCAAAAATTAACGGCTATTAGGAAAAAAGTCCGCTTTCGGCTCAAAAGAAAAAAAATACTCGGACTCAAAGATCAGGTGAAAAACGGACGCAAGAAAATATTAATCGTAGAAGATGATCCCATAACCGTCAACATCCTCAGTTATATTCTTTCTGCTCACAATTACTGGATTTGCTCTTCCCTGAATGCGGAAGATGGATTAAAGATAACGTTGAAGGAAAGGCCGGATCTTATCATCCTCGATATAATGTTACCAGGTATGGATGGCTTCCAACTTCTCTCTATCTTGAAAGAGAACGAAGAAACCTCGCATATCCCTGTTGTTATTACCAGCTCTTTAACAGGAGAAAAAGACATACTAAGAGGGCTTGAAATTGGAGCAACAGACTATATCATCAAGCCTTTTTCCCCTCAGATCCTCTTCCTTAAAGTAAAAAAAATATTAGGCTCAAAAAATGAGAATATCGCTTATAATCATCGCCTATAGTTCGATTTTCCTCCTTCTCTTATCCACTTCCCTTTTTCTATATATTATTATAAAAAGGATAGTCTTCAACTATAAAGAGTTAAGCTTTAAGAGGAAATACCAGAGAATCGAAAAAGATATTCTTGATCTCATTACCTTTCTTCAGCAAGGGTTATCTATTGAAATTGCCCGGAGATATCAATCACAATCCAAAGTTCTGACCCAAGTCCTCTTCGATTACATCGAGCAGATAGAGGGTCAGGGAAAGGATCAGCTGAAGAAAGTCTTCGATTATGCTCTTAAGGTTAAATGTCTCAAAGATATCTATTCAAGACGGCTGGTCAAGCGCCTCAGAGCAACTCACCTTTTTGTTGTGTTCTCAGACCCTTCTGAAACCGTTCATATCATGAAACTCCTCAACGACAAGCCACTCGTCAGACTTGTAGCTGTCAATGCTCTTTCACGTATTCGCTCCTCAAAGGCTATCTCATATATGTTTCAAGCCTTTGATAGAGACTCTAATCCTAACGCTCGAACCTACATAAATATCATGTTCGGATTAGGGAAGAAAATAGAACATTTTGTCAGAGTATACTTAAAAAAAGCGCTCTCCTTAGAAAAATTGGGCTTGTTGATTGAGCTCGTCGGCGCTGTGCCTCTCCGTTCGCTTTATAATGACATAGTTGAATTCTCCGATCATCCCGACAAAGAGATCCGAACGAAGGTAGCAAGGGCATTAGGGAATTTACATATACCCCATTCTTTTGAAATCTTGGCTAGACTTTCACAAGATGACGCATGGATTGTCAGGGCTCAGGCGGTAAAAAGCTTGGGAAAACTCAAAGACCTAAGAGGATTGGATATCCTCACAGATGCTCTTTTTTCCCCATTTTGGCATATTCGCTTCAACGCAGGATTCAGTTTAGCCAACCTAGGGCTCCCCGGGATCAAACGCCTCCAAGCTATTTCCAAGCAGAAAGAAGACAGATATGCCTCAGATATGGCAAACATGGTAATGGATGAAATCGTTTACTCAGAGGATTTGGAATGGGCACGATTATAAATCCAGCTTTCCAGATCTTTTCAAACGTGATATTAGTATATTTTTTCCTTATTAATTTCTTCTATCTACTCTTCATTACCCTTTCGTTGATTGGTTTAATTCGTTATAGGCATATAAATACATTCATTAATTATAAAGAGATTTTTAAAATGCCCCTGGTTAAGCCAATTTCCATCATTGCCCCAGCCTATAACGAGGAAAACAGTATTGTTGAAAGTGTTAGATCACTTCTTTCTTTAGAGTATCCTCTGTATGAAGTCATCGTGGTCAATGACGGCTCCACAGATAAAACCCTTTCTAAACTCATCAGAGCTTTCGATTTGAAAAAAACTAGATGGGTATTCAGGAAATCCGTTGAAACCAAGCCAATCAATGGAATATACAAATCTGCTTCAAATCCTAAATTGATCGTTATTGATAAAATTAACGGAAAAAAAGCTGATGCCATGAACGCAGGTTTAAACATTTCTAACTATCCTCTGTTCTGTGGGATTGACGGAGACTCGATTCTGGAAAAAGATGCTCTCCTCAAAATGGTCCGTCCCTTCATTGATGATCCTGAAAAGACGGTTGCTGCTGGCGGAATAATAAGGTTATCCAATGGGACCGAAGTGAAAGCAGGGCAGATCACAAAAGTCCATATGCCTCGCAACTGGATTGCTCGTTTCCAGGTCCTCGAGTATCTCAGAGCCTTCCTTGGCGTAAGATTAGGGCTCAGTATGCTCAGAAGCCAGTTGATTGTATCCGGGGCTTTTGGACTCTTCCGGAAAGATATTGTCCTGAAATGCGGAGGATACCGGGCAGAAACAATAGGCGAAGATATGGACTTGGTAGTAAGAATGAGAAAATACCTTCATGAGAAAAAGATCCCCTTTCGGGTCTCGTATATTCCGGATCCGATTTGCTGGACTGAGGCACCTGAAACATTAAAATCTCTCGTAAGGCAAAGAATCAGATTGCACAACGGGCTCATTGAAAGCATCGCCTACAGCAAAAAAATGCTCTTTAATCCTCGCTATGGAATCACTGGGGGGTGTGCCATGCCCTTTTATCTCATATTCGAAATGATAGGACCTTTGATTGAAGTCTGCGGATATGCCGGATTTGCCGTCCTGATATTTTTAGGAGAAATTAATCATCCCTTCGCTCTTCTCTTCTTTCTGCTGGCTGTTGTTTTTGGAATTTTCTTATCAATTTTGGCAGTCTTGTTGGGAGAGTATTCTTCACGGAGGGACCCTCGACTGTCTTATGTTTTCACCATAACTTTATTTAGCTTTCTGGAACATTTTGCCTACCGGCAATTCATATCATTGGCCCGGGCGAAGGCCTTCTTAGATTTCTTTAGGGGAAAGCAAGAGTGGGGTGCGATTAAAAAGAAAGGATTTTCCTTGGCAGGGAAAAAACAATGAGAAGATATCTGATTGTCATGTCTTTTCTCTTGCTCTTCTGTGTTCTTCTCCAAGCGGTGCTTTTATCCAACGAAATAGGAAAGAAGGAAAAAGCCCTCCAAGCCTTAAGATCTAAGGATTATTCGACAGCTATAAAAATCTGTCTTAGTCAGCTCAAAACAGACCCGGAAAACTATTACTACAATTTTATCCTTTCTCAATCTTATGCTTTTTCAAGGCAATGGGATCAGGCGCTGGATATCATAGATAGAATGTTGAATCTTCATCCTCTAAACACAGACTTGCTCCTCTTTAAGTCAAGGATTTTATCTTGGAAAGAAGATTATGAAGAAGCGGAATATGGCTACAGAGAAGTCCTCCGGTCGAATCCAAATGATATTGATGCTATGACAGGATTGGCTGAAATCACTTCGTGGAAAAAAAAGTATCCTGAGGCAATAGAGAAATATCAAAGAATCTTGCAGCTTGAACCTGACAATGCCGAAATATATTTTCGCATTGGTTCTATTTATCTATGGGATGGGAATTACAACAAAGCAAAAGAGAATTTTAGAAAAGCTATTAATTTTGATCCCGAAAATGAGAAATATAAAAGTGCTTTAAACAAAGTTTATCTTCGTTTCGAAGAAAAATCAGAAATAAGATATCAACATAAGATCCAAAGCTTCAGCGATAAAAGGAATAACTACCTAGATCGTCAATTGGTCTTTAATTTTAAGATTCCTCAGGATTTAGCTTCCTTCCTTCTGAAATATAATCAAACGAAAAGATTCAATGAATGGGATGTTCAATATGGAATTGAGCTTTATCCTCGCTTATGGGCAAGAGCTTATGGCTATTTTGACTTTAATTATTCTCCAAAAGCTATCCATTATCCTTATACATCTTATTTAGTAGAGATCTATCAAGCATTATTTTCTTCAACAGAAGTCTCCTTAGGTTATCGGAGGATGAATTTCAGATCAAACCCAGTATCTATCTATCTCGGCTCATTAGGTTATTATGTAGGAAAATATTACTCCTTTTTTCGTTGGTATTATACTCCTAAGGAAAGAGGCAATTTTCTTTCTTGGATTCTCAATATTAGAAGGTATTTCTCAAAAGATAATTATTTATTTATTGGATATGGCCAAGGCTCAAGACCTTTTGAGGTAATTACACTTGAAGACCTTCTAGTAAGTCGAAGCTGGATATTTCTTGCTGGATTCGATTGGTATTTTTTAAAAAGGATAAAGCTTCAATTCTTTTTCTCCCATAGAAACGAAAAAGGTGATCTTAAAAGAAATACTTTTTTTGTAATAACAGGATACAGATGGTAAGAGAACAACAAAATAAGTTATTTATTCCGAAGAAGGATTATTTCTCGAATGCTTAATTATGATGTCTAAGTCTTGAATTTTTCGCTTTTTTTCTAAAAAAGATAAGCTTTGTCAAGCAGGGGAGAGATTAGTTTTTTCCCTTATTTCTTCAAAACCTCAAGAGTTACTTTAGAGATATAAATTTTAATAGGAAAAGCAACCTTAGTATCTACTAGAAGCTATAATATCCAGGACTAGTATTCTAACTTCTTCAAAGCAACCTGACCTTTCTCTTGAGGTGTTTTTAATTACTTTTTAAAGAAAAAATCATCAATATGGAATTAACACGATGGAATTAATACGCAAATCTCTTCTCTGACAACATAGTAATTTCAATGCCTACAGCAAAGTTAGGGTCAAAAGCAAAAAAGAAGGAAAGAAGTCTGAGCAGATAAAATCCCTTTTATCATTAGAGCGTCTAAGCTTTGAGGAGAAGAAGGCAAAGCGAGGTTTCAATAAAAATATCTTTTTCCGCTATTTCTGTGAGTAAATTTGTTGAAAAATGGCTAATCTCTTTTTTAACAAATTGAATAATTACATTTCAGAATATTGCACAATTTTTGTGCACATAGAACGCCGGCTGTTGTCAGCAAAAGGGGGGTTGATGATGGGAACCACACAGGTGGGAACTCTCTCCAGCCGGCAAAAGAGAATCATGATTATTATAGCATATTTTTGACTTCAAACCTTTGCTATCTAAAAGTTCAGTAGCGAGGACTCACAAGAATTAATAGAGAATGGAGGAAATTGCAAATTAGCGTAAAAAGCAAATTCCTTCTATTCCAAATCTTTATCCT
>JAUWJP010000014.1 GCA_030607635.1 Candidatus Aminicenantota bacterium | reverse complement strand
CCCAACTTGGGCAATCATTTCACCGCTAACATCCCGGCTTTGCTTCTTCAATTCTTTGACAACTTCTTCTACCGCTTGGTCCATTCCTTTCTTGACTATATTAGGATTAGCACCGGAAGTAACATACTTCAATCCTTCAGAAAAAATCTTCTGAGCTAAAACAGTTGCCGTCGTCGTTCCGTCCCCAGCAACATCTGAAGTTTTGGAAGCAACTTCTTTCACCAGCTGGGCTCCCATGTTCTCCAGGGAATCCTTGAGCTCAATTTCCTTGGCCACGGTTACACCGTCCTTGGTACTGGTTGGGGAACCGAATTTCTTATCCAAAATAACATTTTTTCCCCTGGGGCCTAGCGTTTCTTTGACCAGGTTGCTTAAGATATCGACGCCCTTTTTAAGACCTTGTCTGGCATCTTCACCGATTGTAATTTGTTTTGCCATTTTTTCCTCCTTCTAGCAAAAATTAGGTGATTTTAGCTAAAATCTCTTCTTCTCGAACGATAATAAGCTCAGTATCACCTATAGTCACTTCAGTCCCACTGAATTTTCCAATGAGAACCTTATCACCCTTCTTAACATCAAGGGAAATAACTTTCCCGTCTTCTGTCACACGGCCTTTCCCCGCTTCTATTACTTCTGCTTCCTGGGGTTTCTCTTTGGCAGTGTCGGGAATGATTATTCCACCCTTCTTTCTTTCCTGCTCTTCTAACCTCTTTAGAAGAACTCTGTCGTGTAAAGGCATAACCTTCATTTAAACCTCCTTGATATGAATTATTTTATTAACAGATTTTCTGGGAGATTGTTAATATTAGCTCGAGTTCCCCTTTTTTGTCAAGAAAAAAGTGAAAAAGTTAGCACTCTCCTGGTAAGAGTGCTAACTTTTCTTAAGAATTTTTAAAGATTTGGCTCGGTTACGAAGAGTGTTGCGGTGAACTCCCAGGGCGTTGGCCATTTTAGTCATATTCCCCTTGTATATTTTCGCAGCTTTCTCGATGTATATTTTTTCGAATTCTTTCAGCGCATCTTTCAGAGACAGTTCTTTTTCCACCATTTCATCGATTACGATCTCCAGTTTCTGATGGATATTGAATTTGTCAGATTTTTTTTCCATCTTTTTCCACCCTTCTTGTGATTTCTTGATAAGCTTCTTTGAATTTTTCCTTAAGCTCCTGAGGGATAAGGCTGATCATGGCCCTGGTCATCTGAAGACAAACAGGGGAAAGCACAGATTCTTTCAAGGCCTTTTTGCTTATAGGAAACACCAGTAGAGCAAAAACAATAACACCACAGATGAGAATCCCTTTCAGGAGCCCTAGGCCCCCTCCTAAAATATTATTAAGGAGTTTTAAGGGCCCTTTTATAAACTTAGAGAGACAATATGAAGAAACCCATCCCAGGCAGAGCACAACTAAAAATATGGTTAAAAAACCCAAAAAATTAGCTAAGACTTCGTTAGAGACAAACCGAACGTAAATCCAGGAGACCTGGGAATAAAAGCCAAGAGCCAAAATCAATCCAATAATCCCCGCAAGAAGGCCAAAAACCTGCTTCACAAGTCCTTTAATTACGCCCAGGATAGAGGTCAAAGCCAGAACACTGATCAAAATAACATCAATCCAGTTCACGCTAGTTCACTTCTTTCTTTTTCTCAACTCCTCTACCATCCAGTATTGACCCTCTTTCATAGAACCAAAAGCAATGTGAGGTTTTATTTTTCCATGAAAATCAGACCCAGCTACGGGAACAAGATCCAGCTCTGCGGCAATCTTCTTGTAAAGTTCTGTCTGGGAAGGATCATGGTAAAAAGTGTAAACCTCTAGCCCTTCAAGCCCGCTTTCTTTCAGAACTGCAAGATCTTCTCTGGAAGCCTTCTGAAAATATGCCCCAGGATGAGCAAGAACAGGAACACCTTCTGTCTCGGGAGCAATCTTGAGAACATCCAATAAACTCAGATTTCGCTTGGGAACCCACGCTGGCTTACCCTTCACGAAATAATCTTCATAAAAAAGATATGGGGCAAGGAGTCGATTTTTTTCGCTAAAATATTTCATTAATGCGGGAGTTTTTTTCCTCTCAGCCTTGCGAAGCAAAACCTGGGCAATTGTCACTCCTAAGGGAGGACTGGACCCTGAATCTTTGACTATCTCTTTCCAGCTAATTTCAAACCCGATTTCCTGAAGCTTACGAACACGCTCCTTAGCCTCTTTTATCCTTTTTTTAGAAGCCTGAGCGATAAGTTTGAAAATAATTTTCTTCTTCCAGTTTACAAAGGGAAGAAGAAGATGAAACTCGCGGCCGCCGAAGAGAGTTGTAAGCTCAATGCCGGGGATAACTTCAACGCCTGCTTCTTCGCCGAACTGCAAAGCTTGAGGATAAGCGGCAACTGTATCATGATCGGAAATAGAAATAGCTTCCAGGTTCTTCTCTCTTGCGAGCTGGACAATATGAAAAGGAGAAAGGCTGCCATCGCTACTTTTATTGGAATGAATATGCAGATCGACTTGCCCTTGCATTATAATTCATTCTTTCCCGTTAAAAGACTATAAATTTCCAGATATCTTTTCGATGTCTGTTCGATAATGGACTGCGGCAAGGGAGGGGGTGAAGATTCTTTGTCCCAGTCTGTACTCTCCAGGTAATTACGAACAAATTGCTTATCCAGGCTGGGCGGAGACTGGCCAGGAGAGTAACTGGCCAAAGGCCAAAATCGAGAAGAATCTGGAGTGAAGATTTCGTCAATAAGGATAAGCTTATCTTTTAAAAGCCCGAATTCGAACTTTGTGTCGGCAATAATAATTCCCTTAGAGAGAGCATAAAAGGAGGCTTTCTGAAATAGCTCCAAACTTACTTTTTTAACCTTATTGGCAAGTTCAGGTTCAACCAGCTTTTGCATCTCCTTAAAAGATATGTTTTGATCATGCCCCTCTTTAGCCTTTGTAGCAGGAGTGAAAATTATCTCGTCCAGCCTGTCGGCTTCTCTCAGGCCAGAAGGAACTTTGACGCCGCAAATCTTCCCTGTGGCTTTATAATCTTTCCATCCTGAACCGGAGAGATATCCTCGGACAACACATTCTACAGGAATCACCTCTGTCTTGTGCACCAGCATGGATCTTTTCTCCAGGATTTCCTTATATTTGAGGAGCACGGGAGGAAACTCATCTATCTCGTCAGTCAGCAAATGGTTGGGGCAAACGAGTGAGGTGAAATCAAACCAAAACTTGGAAAGCTGTGTCAAAATTTTTCCCTTATCCGGAATGAGTGAAGGAAGAACATAATCAAAAGCAGAAATGCGGTCTGAAGCGACTATAAGGAGCTTGTCTTCTATTTCATAGACTTCACGGACTTTTCCTTTTTTGTATAAAGGAAGTTCTGGAATTGAAATTTCAGAATATGCTTTGACCATTGCAAGCTAAAGAATAAAAAAAATAAATTTAAAAAGCAACTAAAATGACATTCCTATAAAACTCAGCGTTCTGCCCGCCTTGTCCTTATCTCTTCGGAATGAGGGAAGGTTCTCATGGCAGTGAGTGCAGATGTCTGTGGAAAAAACATTCTTCTCCTCTACTCCTACGCTGACCATTTGAGAGAGATTTGCTCCTTTTAGATCGAAGAGATATTTTCTCCGTCGTAGAGGATGATTTCGAAAAGACCCCGTAGAAAGACCTTCTTGCTCAAAGCTATGATAGACATTCTCCCCAACTTCATAGCATTCATGTCCTATACAAGGACCCAAAGCCGCAAGAAGCGATGAGGGATGACAGCCGTAAAGATTTTTCATCCTTTGGATAACCTTTTGAACCACTCTCTTCGATGTCCCTCTCCACCCGCAGTGGACAGCAGCAACCACTTTCTGGGACTCATCCACAATAAGAACTGGAAGGCAATCAGCTGTTTTTATGATGAGAAGGAGAAAGGGGAAGCTAGTGATCATTGCATCTCCTTTTAATTTCTCTTCGCGAATATTATCTATTACTTGGATAATATCGGAGTGAATTTGATCAAGGAAGACGAGCTTAAAATCCTTCCACTCGGGTCTATTTTGGTAATCATCCTCTTTCCATTTTCTTATTCCGAAGCCATGGATAAGGTAGGAAATTTGTTCCAGTCGAGGAATCCTGCTGTATAAAGAGCCAGATTTTGCACTCATCGGGATCAGACTCTGATAACTTTAATTATTCTAACCAAAAAATACAACCAAATATTGAACATTCAAAAAAAATTAAAATTTTCAAAGTCTGACCTCAAATTTGTTATAATTGCTTTTGAAGAACGTGCAGCCAAAAAATTTTGAACCAGCCTATCTTAAGACATACCGAGAAGGGCTGCTTCCAGAAAAAATTGAGAAGGCCTTCCGATTACTGGAGAAGTGCAGCCTCTGCCCTCGAAACTGCGGGGTGAACCGTGTCAAAGGAGAAAAAAAATTCTGTGGCGCAGGATTACTTCCTGAGGTCTCTTCTTACTCCCCCCACTTCGGAGAAGAAGCGCCGCTCGTTGGCCATCATGGCTCAGGTACGATTTTCATGACTCATTGTAACCTAAAATGCCTTTTTTGCCAGAATTATTCTATAAGTCATGGCGGGGAAGGACGGGAGATATCCTTTGAAAGATTGGGCAGGATGATGGTTGAACTACAAATGATGGGCTGCCACAACATCAATTTTGTCACTCCCACACATTATGTTCCTCAAATTCTGAAGGCCCTTCCTGTAGCAGTGGAAAGGGGGCTTAAAGTTCCTCTTGTCTATAACACAGGAGGTTATGATTCCGTCGAGACTCTGAAGCTTTTGGACGGAGTCTTTGATATTTATATGCCTGATTTCAAATATGCTGATGGCAAGGTGGCTGAAGAATACTCACAAGCCTCTGACTATCCTGAGATGGCAAAACTTGCCTTTAAGGAAATGCATCGTCAATCAGGAGATCTCCTCCTGGATGAGAGAGGAATAGCCCTTAAAGGACTTTTAGTGAGACATCTTGTTCTTCCCGAGGGATTGGCTGGAACAAAAAAAGTAATGCATTTCCTGGCTCAGAAAATCTCGAAGAACACCTATGTTAACATCATGGACCAGTTTTATCCCTGCGGCAAAATCTCTCACAACTCTCCTCTAGGCAGAAAAATCACCCAAGGGGAGTTTAACGAGGCCGTAGAGGCAGCAAAGAATGAAGGAATAACTCGCCTGGATAAGCGGGAGAAATTACGTCTTATCTGGCGTTTCTGACTCAGAACCCTTTCTGCAAAAAGGCCTGTCCGTTTCTTTTAGCTTTTTTTATACAGGGAGGATTTCCCCCATAAAATCAGGATAGACGAGGAAAGAAAAATAAAAAGAGCAAAAATAATAAAGGCCTCTTTTAGCCCAAAGTACTGGGAGACCCAACCGAAGGATAGAGGGCCAAAGGCAAAACCTAAATCTACAGAAGATGCAAAAAGACTCAAAACTTTCCCTTGTTCTCGAAAAGCAACTCCCTCGACAACGAGTGCAGTTAGATGAGGGTAAAGAATGCCAACTCCAATCCCCCAGATAACACCAGATAATCCGAGGAGAAAATTATTGGAAGCAAAATAGATTAAGATCCCTCCTGCGGAAATAAAATAAAAAGAAGGAAGAAGCAATTTCGGACTACCCCAAAAAATAAATCGTTTTCCACCATAAAGCCGCATAAACACAGCGGTCAAGCTCAGAAAAGTATAAAAATAGCCAGCCCACATCGGAGATTCTCCGTGGGCAAGAAGAGGAACAAAACTCAAGCTGGAGCTAAGGCCAATCTCAAAGACAAAAGTTAGAAAAAAAATCAAGCAAATTTTTCTCTGTCTTAGAAGACGAAGAAAGCTAACACTTTTGACTCCTGAGTCTTCAGGAAATCGAGGAAGTTTGACTTTCCAGAAGAAACCATACAAAAGCGGAATCGCAGCCAGGAAAATAGCACAGAGAAAAAAGGAAAAAAAGCCAAATCTTTCAATAATTCCCTCTCCCATAAAAGGAACAACCAGGAGAGGAAGCATAAAACCTGTGGACACAACCGCGATGGCATAAGCCCTCTCCTCCTCGCGGGTTATCAAAACAGCAATCAATAAAGCTGCCAGAATAAAGACGGAAAAGCCAATACCATGAAAAATCCTTATGAATACGACAAACCAATTTAATTCCTGGATGAAGAGGTACATGGTTGTCATGATCAGGTTAAGAATGAGCCCTGCCACAACTACTTTCCTGGGATTGTACCTGCTCAAGAGCCATCCAACAAATGGGCGAGATAAAAAGGCAGACAAGGAAAAAATACCCAGCAGAAAGCCGATTTGCCGCGGGCTCCCTCCTAAGTGTTTAAAATATATAGAAAGAAGAATCAGCATGGCAACGGAAGAATAAGACATTAAAACCAGTAATTGGACGGAGAGAATTCCCGGAGCTAATTTTTTCTTTCTCATTTAAATAATACAAAAATTAACAAATCTATCCTTCTATTTCTACCCTTTTATGATGCAGGTAAGCATCTCCATTTCCGTGATAACTGGTTGCTATGTTCGGGACAAAGGTTTTGGAGATGCTTCCTCAAAAAAAATAAACCGGGTGCTTTTTATGTCCCTTTTTTTATCAATTCCGCGAAACGTCTTCCAAATTCTTCTCCCTTTTTCAACTCTTCTTCTGTAGGGCATCCCTTAAATTCCAGGGTATCGGCAAGTTCCCACTTAAGTGGCTCTATAATTTTTTCCAAATTTTTTCTCGCCCCACCGCTCCATCCGTAGCTTCCAAAATAAGCCACTTTCTTGTTCTTGATGTGCTTATGAGCAGCCATGTTTAACACTGCTTCAACTGGAGGAAACATGGACACTTCATAGGTGGGAGCTCCTATCATGACCCCTGCTTTTGTCCAAAGGGAAGGGAGGATGTAGCTCGGATGAGTTCGGGAGGCATCAAAGATTTCAAGGGGAACATCTTCCCGGGATATTCCCTGCGCCACCGCATCCATCATGGATTCTGTAAAGCCGTACATAGAGCCATAAATTAGGGTTATGCCGGGCTCAGTTTTTCCAACGGCGTACTCTGCCCAATTCTTGTATAGATTAACTATAAGAGAAGGATTCTTGCGCCAGATTAGACGGTGAGATGGAGCAATAATGTCAATGGGAAGATCAGCTAATTTTTCGATAGCTCCCAAAACCCTTGCACTGAAGCTGGCCACGATATTAACGTAATAGCGGAGGGCTTCCTTCTGATAAAAATCAAAGTCTTTGCATTCATCATCAAAGATCGCCCCTCGGATAGCGCCATATCCGCCAAAAGCATCACAAGGAAAAAGAATCCTGTGAGAAACCTCGTAGGTCATCATAGTCTCAGGCCAATGAAGAAAGGGTGTTGAAAAAAACTTCAAAGTTCTTTTGCCCAGAGAAAGAGTGTCTCCATCGTTAACCACCCGAACGTTCTCTTTTATGGAAAAGAAACTCTCCAGCATATCCTTCGTTTTCGCTGAGCCCAGGAAAGTGACTCGAGGAGCAATCCTTCTCAACGTCCTTATAAGACCGGAGTGATCGGGCTCCATATGGTTGACGACTACAAAATCAACCTGCGAAATATCTGTGACTTCATCGATTTGATCAAGGTATTCATCTCCCTTGAATGATTTTGTCAGATCGATGATCGCCTTCTTTTCATCGTCTATAAGATATGAATTGTATGAAACACCTTCCTTTGCGATAGGCCATAAACCTTCGAAAAGGTCAGTGGTTCGGTCGTTTACACCTATCCAGTAAACATCGGGCTTTATCTCTATTGCAGGCATTTAACCTACCTCCTTTCTCCAGATTGCTTATAATTTTAACGAGAGAGGATTAAATAGGCAATAATTTATTTGGGGGACGTTCCCCACATAATTTCTTTTACAATATCCACTGATTATGGTAAAAGATACGGGAAAAATTAATATTTCTTTTCTTTGTCTTCATAGAGGAGACTGAAATGGACGGCCAGGAAACGATCAAGAGAGGAGCATGGGGATCCAAAACCGCTTTCATTCTCGCAGCGACAGGTTCAGCTATAGGTTTGGGTAACATCTGGCGATTCCCGACGATGGTAAGTCAGAACGGAGGAGCAGTTTTTGTCCTGGTCTATATCCTGGCTGTTGCTTTAATCGGGTTCACTGTGATGCTGGCAGAATTGACCATCGGCCGCCACACTCAAAAAAATCCTGTCGGAGCCATCGGACACATAAAACCGCGCTCACCCTGGAAATTTATCGGCTACCTGGGGGTAATAACAGGTGTTTGTATTCTCTCTTATTATTCTGTCGTAGCAGGATGGACAATAGGCTACATTGTCAAGACTGCAACAGGGGCTTTCAGTGGAGAAGTGACAAGTCAATTAACTGAAAAAATATACACAGAATTCACCTCTAATCCTCTTCAAGTTATCTTTTTACTTTTCCTGTTTATCGGAATGACTACTTACATAGTCTCGAAAGGGGTTAAAAAAGGAATAGAAAGATGGACTAAGGTTCTGATGCCCATCCTTTTTCTACTTATAATTTTTCTTGCTGTGAGGGCTTTAACCCTTCCTGGCGCCTCCACAGGTATAGCCTATTATCTCAAACCAGACTTCTCCAAGCTCAGCGGCACAGTCATTCTATTTGCTTTGGGTCAAGCTTTCTTTTCTTTAAGCCTGGGTATGGGAACAATGATCACTTACGGCAGCTATATCTCTAAATCCGATAACCTTGTCTCTTCGGCAGGATGGGTCACCTTCTCGGATACTCTTATCGCCCTTCTGGCAGGGCTTATCATCTTTCCCACCCTTGCTTTCTCAGGCCAGCCTGGCGATGTTGGAGGTTTTGGCCTTGTTTTCAAGATCTTCCCTATAATCTTTTCCCAAATACCGGGCGGTTACATCTTTGCTCTTCTCTTTTTCTCACTTTTATGCGGGGCTGCTTTAACTTCGACCATATCTCTCCTTGAAGTTCCGGTGGCTTATCTAGTTGATGAGCGGGAATGGTCGAGAAAAAAAGCAGCTCTGATAGTAGGATTTCTCTCCTTTGTCATAGGAGTCCCTGCTGCTCTCTCCTTTGGAGGAATGAAAATTTTCACCAGGATAGATTTCTTTGGCAAGTTTGATTTTATCTTCGGCAATATCTCCTTAGCTGTTGGCGCCCTGTTGATATGCGTGTTCGTTGGTTATGTCTGGGGTGTTAAAAACGCGATCAAAGAAATTTTTTCTGGAAATCATAAATTCAAGATAAAACCTCTCTGGGTTTTTTCTCTTAAGTTTCTCTCTCCTCTAGCTATAATTTTTATTCTTATTTTTATAAAGAAACTTGTTTCTGGATAAGGAAACTCAATGAAGAAAAAAACTTTAGCCATCATATTCTTTTTTCTGTGTCTGATGAGTCTTTCAACCCTAAAGGCGGCCGATATCAAGGGCAAGGTTATCCTTTCTCCTAAAGGAAAACCGTACACTGAAGGGATTGTTCTTCTCAAACCCCTGGAAGAGGAATATTTTTCCGAGACAGCTCTTGATCTTGAGGGAAATTTTATATACAGCGATCTCAAGCCAGGAAAATACATCATCAAAATGGATCTTTATGAATTGACTCCCTTCGAAGAAGAGATAGAGATAAAAGATAAAACCGAAACACTGGAACTTAACTTCACTATTTCCCTGTCTCTTTTAGACAAAACACTCATTTTCATCACGAAGGCAAGCGATTTCATGTGGGGTTACTGGATGATCGCCCTTCTTTTAGGGACAGGAATCCTGCTGACTTTTCTCACCCGCCTCATCCAGGTTAGAAGGCTAATCCTTTCCCTGAAGATGGTACTACGAGGAGCCCTAGGAAAGGATAAGTCAGAAAAAGAAGAAGGAGACATCTCTCCTTATGCAGCTTTGATGACTGCCCTGGCTGCCACTGTTGGCAATGGCAATATCGCCGGGGTGGCTACGGCCATCGCTGTCGGTGGACCAGGAGCTCCTGTTTGGATGTGGATAGCCGGCTTCTTTGGCATGGCAACAAAGTATGCTGAAGGATTTTTAGGGGTCAGATTCAGGATTAAAAATGTGCGGGGAGAAATGTCCGGTGGGCCTATGTACTATGCCCGTAATGGCATTAAAAACGAGCAGCTAGCCAAATTCATGGGCATGCTTTTTGCTGTCTGTGGTGCCGTAGCCTGCCTCTTGGGCACAGGGAACATGATGCAATCCAATTCCATGGCCTTGGTCTTTAACAGAGAATTCCAAATTCCTTTCTGGATAAGCGGACTGATTATCACAGGCATTGTGGGAGCGGTTATTCTGGGCGGCATTAAGAGAATCGGAAGGGTATCCGAGCGACTGGTTCCGACCATGATTATTCTTTATTTCGGAGGAGCCATCGTTGTCATTCTGGCCAATATCACTAACCTGCCAGCAGCTCTCACTACAATCTTTACATCTGCCTTTTCTGTAAAAGCTATCGGAGGAGGTATGGTAGGAGTAACTATCAAGCTGGTTATTAGCCAAGGCATCAGGAGAGGGCTGCTTTCCAACGAGTCTGGGTTGGGATCGGCGGGCATTGCCCAGTCTGCCTCAAAATCCAAAGATCCCTCTCGAAACGGGCTCATCGCCATGACCGGGACTTTTATTGATACCATGGTCGTCAATACGCTGACCACTCTGGCTATTGTCATCACCGGAAGCTACCTCAAAACCGCTGCCTACGGCGATCCAAGAGCTCTAACATCTACGGCCCTAACTGCAGATGCCTTTGGCTCTGTCATTCCTTATGGAGGATACATCATTGCTTTATGTTCTTTTCTTTTTGGCTATTCAACACTTCTCGGATGGTGCTATTATGGAGAAAAATGCCTGGAATACATATTTGGCGTCAGAGTAATCTATCCTTTCAGGCTGGCTTTCATCATCCTGCTTTTCATCGGCTCTATCATCCAGGGTCCTCACCGCTACATAGTCTGGTACGTAGGAGATGTAGCCAATGCTTTCATGGCTTTCCCTAACTTGTTGTCTCTTCTTCTTTTAGCCGGATTGGTTGGAAAAGTGACAACCAAGTATTTTTATGAAAAGAAGCGAGAGATTTAAATTCCTGAATGCTTCATCTTTTAAAAGACCACGGGAGCCTCTATACTGAAAACTTTTGTAACAAAAGATAAGGATGCAGCCGGATAGGATTTATATTTGATTATCGGAATTGTAGAGAGTATTATTTAAAAAATGAAGTTACACAAGAAAACGCTCGAGAAATCTTATCGCTTTATGGGTATCTCAATCATCCTGATGATTATTATCTCTTTGGATGCCTATGGCCAGCAGGATGTTTCCGAATTCCAAGAGCGCTTGGCGAAAATTTCCCAACAGATAGAGCGGTTAAGATTGAAAATAGAAGAAGGGGAAAAAAAGGAATCAACCACTCTGTCCCGGCTGGAAAGGATTGGATTTAATAAGGGATTGATCAAAAAAGAAATCTCCCTTTATGCTATCCAATTAAAAAAATCAAATCGTGAGCTTTCCTCACTAAACAAAAGCATCCCCGAGCTGGAAGCAAAGCTGGACGAGGAAAAGCAATCTATCGAGAAAATACTCATCACCACCTATAAATTCGGAAAATTCAACTTTCTCCAATTCATGCTTCAGGCAGAAAATGTAGGCACTCTTATTTCTGAGAATAAGAATTTAACTATCTTGGCTCAGTACCAGGGAAAAATAATCTCGAATTATATGGAAAACTTGGATCAACTGGAGACAGCCGAAAAGGAGCTTCAAACGAAAAAAAAGGAGGCCTCGCGCTTAATCAAGAATGCCGAGAAAAAAAGGAAAGAACTACAAGCTCAAGAAAGAAAGAACAGAGCTCTTATAACTGAAATAAAGAAAAACAAAAAGCTGCATCTTCAGACCTTAGAGGAGTTAAAAGTAAGAGCTCAGCAGTTGTTAATTTTGATAGAAAAATTACTTAAAGAAGAAATTTCCTTCCCTATTAATTTAATTCCGCTTTATGAGAAAAAAGGGAAGCTTCCCTGGCCTATCGAGGGAAAAGTCACTGCCGAATTTGGACTCCAGAGACATCCTCAATTTAAGACGACCACCATGAACAACGGAATCGAAATTTCACCCAGAAAAAACTATGTGATTGTCAGAGCTATCCATCCTGGCAAAGTCGTCTACTCTGACTACTTCCAGGGATACGGCAACCTCATCATTGTCGATCACGGAATGTCGTACTATTCGCTCTATGGTCACTGTTCAGATATCCTTGTCAAAAAGGGCGACTTGGTTAAAGCTGAACATCCAATCGCATTGGTTGGCGATATCGGCTCTTTAGAAGGAGACTCCGTTTATTTTGAAATTCGATTCAAGACAAAACCCCTTAATCCCTTGCAATGGCTGAAATGAAGATGATAAAATCAAAAACCCGTTTCAGGATAAAATGACCAGAAAAAGAATAAAAATACTCCTTTTGACAGTTCTTGTTTTCATTTCTCTCTTCTTCTTGTTAGAGAAAAACTTTCTCCCAGGATTCTTATTAAAGCTTTCTCCCGACAAAGATTTTGAGCTACTGGGAAAAGTTATCCAATTGATCAAAAACGATTACATTGAAGAGGCTAACCCAGCCAAAACAATGAAAGGAGCCTTTAAAGGGATGGTTGATTCCCTGGACATTCTCTCCAGCTACTTAGACAAAGAGAGCATGCTCAGGTACAGCCAGAGCAAGGAGGCAAACCTGAATGATATAGGAATTGTCCTATATAAAAGATACGGCTCTTTTCCTCAGGTCATCGGAATTAGTGAGAATTCCCCTGCTGAAAAAAAAGGAATCCAAATCGGCGACTTTATCAGTTCTATTGATGGACGCTCGACTCTCACAATGAGTATGACCGAAGCAAATCTCTATCTTAAAGATAGAGATAAAAAAACCATAAAGCTCAGGATATTCAAAAGAGAGGAATCAAAAGAAGTGAATATTGAAAGAACATTGTTATTTGAAGATCCATTTTCCTTTGCCAAAGCAAAAGGCACGAGCGGAATTTTGAAGATCCATCAGCTTTATCCTCCCTGCGTAAGGAAGATAAGAGAAGAAATCATCCCCAGGCTAATGCCAGAGAAAAGGACTTTTATTTTGGATTTGCGGGATTGCCACGAAGGGGATATTGAGGAATCCAGAAAACTCATCAATCTCTTCTTAAAATCTCCGAATATAGGTTACTTTGAAACAAAAGGAGGAACCAAGGAGATTCTTTCCTGTCCGGAGGATGCTGAACTTGAAAAACTTCCCTTGGTTATCTGGACCAATCAGGCAACAATAGGACCGGCAGAGGCTGTAGCCGGAGTTCTCAAAGAATTTAAAAGGGCCAAAATCATCGGGCTTCCAACTTTAGGTCTCGTAGCCAAACAAAATTTCTTTGTTCTAGATGACGGGAGTGGATTACTGCTCACCTCAGGAGTCTTCCACCTTAGGTCAGAAGAAAAGTTGTGGGAAAAAGGAATTAAGCCTGATATAAAAATAAATGAGGAAGACCAAACCTTTAGCACATATCTTAAAAAAAGTCTTTAATCTCCAGCCTAAAATGTAATTAATGCAAAAAAGAAGGTCTAAGAAAAGAAAAAAGGCCAATCGTATTCCTCCTTCCACTTTTATTATCTTTTCTCTTATGGTGCTTTTATCGGCAATCGGTTTAGACTACATCGGCTGGAAAAGTGGAGAAAAATCTTATCTGTTTTCTTCTCTTGCTAAAAAAAAGGGAGTTTTATTGAGTCAAGAAGCTCCGCCTAGTCAAGAGCCTCCGCCCGGTCAAGAAGCTCTGGATCAGATTGTCATTAAGAGCCTAACCTTGCTTAAGATACCCTATGATTCAAATCAACAGTACAGGGATAAAAAGGGAGTTCTCCACCTTATGATTGACCTCCCCTTAAAAAAATACAAGGAGCTGGAATCTCTGCTTGAAAAAGAATTCAATAAAGTCAGTGCCTCTGTCCAAGAAAAAGAAGAGCAACTCGGCGCAGAAAAGAATTATTATCTATGGCAGGTCAAAGGGAAAAGAAAGCAAAGGCTGAGTATTCTTTTCGCAAGCCAAAAAGAAAAAATAAAAGCAGAACTTCCTCCAAGAAAGGCCAGGAACAAAGTGGCAATCATCGTCGACGACATGGGTTACAGTTTAAAAGCAATCAATGATATATGCTCGCTCAATAAACCCTTAACAATTTCTATTCTTCCCTACACCCCTTTAGCCAAAGAGACAGCACGAATTGCTCACCAAAACAAGTTGGAAGTTATGCTTCATCTTCCTCTTGAGTCCATCAACAGCCAGAGAGGAAACCGCATTGAGGGAATCATCCTCTCCCGAATGGGCAAAGAAGAAATCCTAAAAACGGTGGAGGCCAATCTCGATCAAATTCCTTACGTCACAGGCGTTAACAACCACATGGGCTCGAAAATAACGGCCAACGAGACTCTTATGTTTATTGTTCTTGGACCTTTAAAAAAAAGAAATCTTTTTTTTGTTGATAGTCGCACTACCGGCAGGTCTAAAGCTTATAATGTAGCTCAATCATTGGGAATCCCTTCAGCCTATCGCCACGTTTTTCTTGATGGAGAAAATCATGAGGGCTATATAAAAGGGAAAATGATTGAGCTTTTCCGCTTGGCCCAGAGAAGAGGGAAAGCTGTAGGCATCTGCCATCCAACAGAAAGAACTCTGAGAGCTCTAAGGGAAAACTTCCATCTTGTGGAGAAATATAATATCGAGCCCGTCTTCGCCTCCCAGCTAACCAAATAATTAACCTGGATAAATCAGGTTAAGAAGATTTGGGTGGAAATATAAAGCCCTCAGACAAATCAAACCCCTGTAGTTAACGAATAAGAGAAAAGGTATCAATCAGATAAAAGACGCCAGCGTAAAACAGAAGCAAAAGAATAATAATCATGCTTTTGAGAACAATCTTCCTTTGCAATTTCTTATACAGAGCAAAAAGAAGCTGGTAGAGGACAAAAACCTCAAGAGCAAAAGGAAGGAAGCCTGTATAACCGAAAACGGGCATCTGGAATACCCTCCAAAAATTTAGATGGGGAAGGGAGTATTCCCAGTGAGATCCTGCCCAAAAATTCCAGAATTCCCACAAGAAGCCGGACACAAGCCCGGTCAATAACCAGCTCCAAAATAGAGTCCAATCCCTTTTCTTTAAATCTTCCAATAAAGTTTCATTTTTTAGCCAATGATTTAAAGGCT
>JAUWJP010000259.1 GCA_030607635.1 Candidatus Aminicenantota bacterium | reverse complement strand
GCGGCAGAACTCTTCGTGGGTGCCGTGGTAGACCAATTGTTGGTTGAGGCAGGCGACTTGGCTGACGTGCTTGTTGACGATACCGGTGTCATGGGTAATCAGCACGATAGTAATGCTTTCTTTTTTATTCAAAGTATCGAGCATATCATAAAAATGTTCTTGAGTTTCAGAATCAACTCCAGTTGTTGGCTCATCCAGGAAAAGAATGTGGGGCTCGTTGACAATTGCCCGGGCAATAAAAACCCGCTGCTGTTGACCTCCTGAAAGACTCCCGATACGCCAATTTTTAAAATGTTCTATGCCGACCTGTATTAATGCTTTCTCTATGCAAAGTTCTTCTTTCCGTTTTGTCAACCTTGGTAATTTCTTGCCGGCGAGAAACTCCATGGCCACTACTTCTTTAGTTGATGCCGGAAAAAAGGGATCAATATGAGTGGCTTGCTGCGGAACATAGCCTATCTTGCGCCAATCGTCAAACTTCTCCGCAGGCCTTCCCAGAATCCTAACCTTGCCCTTCGATGGCTTCAGCAGTCCCAGAATTATTTTAATCAGGGTAGTTTTACCCGACCCGTTGGGGCCTATGATGGCTAAAAAATCACCTCGCTGGATGGGGAATGTTATATCCTTTAAGACTTTTACAGGACCGTAGCTGAAGGAGATATCCTTGACATCGATCAATGTCTTTGAATCATTTGCAGATGAGTCCATCTTTTAGATTCTCCAGATTTTCTTCCATTATATCAAAAAAAGTCTTTCCTGACTTCAATTGTTCTTTGGTCAGGTTTGCTCCTGGGTTTAAGACAAGGGTTTTGGCCCCAACTTCCTCGGCCAGAACCTTTGCCAATTCATCACTCACATAAACCTCAAAAAAGATGACCTTTATTTTATACTTCTTAGCTAATTCCACAACCTTGATGAGCTTCTTCGCAGTAGGACTGGAATCAGGACTCAGCCCATAAAGAGATATCTGGCGCAAATTGTAGCTTCGAGCAAGATAGCCAAAAGCAGCATGACCGCCAAGAATTATGGTCCGGTGGGCACAATCCTTGAGTCCATCCTTGAATTTTTTATCTAACCTCAGGAGCTTTTCTTTATAAGCGGAAGCATTTCTTTCAAAAACTGAGGATCTTTCGGGGTCCATTTCTGAGAGAACTGCTACGATTTTGTCGATGATCCTTTGGTCATTCTCAAAGTCAAGCCAGATATGGGGATCGTGCGCTCCATGCTCGTGCTCATGTGCGTTGTGGACGATACCTTCTCCATCAATCAAGGGAATCCCCCGGCTTGCTTCAAGAACTCTAAGATTGGGATTTCTAACGCTTTTCAGGAGATCGTGTAGCCAAGGTTCCAGGTCCGCGCCGATATAGATAAAAAGGTCAGCAGAAGAAAGCCTGATTATATCGCTTGGTCTTGGCCGCCAAGTATGAATCTCTGCTCCGGGAGGAAGAAGCAGGCTTACCTCTCCCCTTTCCCCTGAAACTGCCCCAGCAAACTCCAAAAGAGGGAAAACGCTGGTTACTACCCTAATTTTTTTTGCGGCATCCAAATACTGTGCCTGGAAGCCGAAAATGACGAGAATTAAAAAAAGTCTCAGAAAAAACAGAAAAATCTTTTTTCCAAATATGCTCTGTTTAGTTAGACGAAAATCCCCTCTGATCATTCTCCTTCCCTTTTCTTTATTATATAAAAAGCAGCATGTCAATAATAATGTTTGCTATTCAAACATGATTTTGACTTCTTTTCTTGCCAAAAAATGAAACATCCTGGTCCATAATTCCCCAGGTTTATCGCTGCTGGCAAGACATAACCTTGATTGTAATCGGTGTGTTCTCCGATGATGCTTATCCGGCCAGGCGCAGAAGAAACTACGTCTGGACGCGAATTATGGATTTCTTCAAAAACAAGGCTTAATGATTTTTCCATTCTGGTGTACATTAATTTTAATGAAAATAAAAAAGAAAAGTCAAATCTAATGAGTAATGGGGAATGCCTCAATTTTTCCTTGAATCGCTAATATTTTTATGTCATTATCTTTCCTCTCCTTTAAAGAATATCTTTGCATATTAATAGGAGGCTTGAAATGTCATCACTTTTTGAAGAACTCAAACCATCTCTTCTTTGGAAGCATTTTGAACAAATCCTGAAGATTCCCCACTGTTCAGGGAATGAAAAAGCATTAGGCGATTACATTATATCGGTGGCTAAGGATCGGAATTTAGCCTGGAAAAGGGATAAAGTCGGAAATGTTGTCACTGAAAAAAAAGCATCACCAGGCCATGAAAAGGCTGATACAATTATTCTACAAGGACACATAGACATGGTCGGCGAAAAAAACTCTGATGTTGAGCATGATTTTAATAAAGACGCTATAAAGGCTGAAATCAAAGGAGAATGGATTCAGGCAATAGGAACCACCCTCGGTGCAGACAACGGGATTGGTTTAGCCGCTTCCCTCGCTGTGATGGAGGATGACAGTTTAGAGCATGGTCCTCTCGAATTTCTCTTTACCGTAGATGAGGAGACAGGCCTGACCGGAGCAACCAAGATAGAATCTGATTTTCTTAAAGGAAAGAAACTCCTTAACCTTGACAGTGAAGATGAAGGAGCTTTCACTATCGGCTGTGCAGGAGGAGCTGATTCAGAAATCACCTTATCCCTAAAAAGGAAAAAAAGTAAGGGCGGCGAACCTTACAGGCTGAAAATTTCCGGTCTTAGAGGAGGACATTCAGGAATTGACATCGACCAGGGGCGTGGGAATGCCGTAAAATTACTTGCCCGCATGCTCTGGCAGGCCATGAATGAATTTCAGTTTGGCCTTGTCCGCCTGGAAGGCGGCAACAAAAGAAACGCTATAGCCCGGGAAGCATGGGCTGACCTTCTCCTTGATCCGGCTCAGGGTCAAGGTTTATCCTCTTTTTTCCAGAAGGCTTTTGACAAAATCCAATTAGAATATAAGGCTGTTGAGAAAGATGCAAATTTTTCTTTCGAAAAATCAGATAAGCAAAAAGAAGATCCCTTAACTCCAGAATCTCAGAAAGATCTCATCAACCTCATTTTCACTCTTCCTCATGGAGTTATAGCCATGCATCATGAGATGGAAGGCCTTGTTGAAACCTCTACTAACCTGGCTATTATTAACACTCACAAAGACAAAGCTCAAATAATCTGCAGCAGCCGAAGTTCTGTGGCCT
>JAUWJP010000212.1 GCA_030607635.1 Candidatus Aminicenantota bacterium | reverse complement strand
GATGGTACTGTCAAGCTTGCCAAAAAATACACAAAAGACGTTTTCCAGCGAAAATGGACAAATTTTTCAGACCAGAAAAATTTTGCCAATAACAGGGCATCTTTCCCATGGATTTTATCCCTGGATGCTGATGAACGACTTTCTCCCGAGCTTCGAGAAGAGATCCTCCAGATTAAAAACGAAGAGCCAGATTGTTCCGCCTTTTCCATGCCCAGGCAGGTCTTTTATCTGGGAAAATGGATACGCCATTCAGGCTGGTACCCGGACCGCAAAATCCGACTCTTCCAAAAAGACAAAGCCCGCTGGGAGGGAGAATATATCCATGAGAAATTAGTCGTCGAAGGGAATGTACAGAAGCTTAAGGGCGTGATTCACCACTTCACCTATCGAAATATTTCGGATCATCTGGCTCGGGTTGACAAGTTTTCTGAGCTTGGTGCCCAAAAACTCTACACCCAGAAGAAAAAGTGCCGGTTGTATCACTTGGTCTTTTTGCCTATTTTCAGGTTTGCGAAATCATTTTTTTTGAAAGCCGGTTTTTTAGATGGCTATGCAGGATTCATCATCTCTGTGCTCCACGGCTATGCCATTTTTATTCGATATGCTAAGCTGAGGGAGATATGGAAAAAAGGAGAGAGAATTGAGTCTTTTCCAGATTGACGCAGGAAAAGAATGGAGAGGTGGCCAGAGACAATCTCTTTTCCTGGCTAAGGAGCTGAAACGAAGAGGATTGCCTTTCTTTTTTATCGTCCAGCCTGAAAGCCCGCTCCATCAGAAAGCTTGTGAGGCAGAACTTCCTGTCCTCCCCTTTAAGATGAGGAATGAATTTGATCTTCCGGCAATCCTTCGACTGGCTTGGGCCATGAAGCGCAAGAAATGCCTCCTGGCTCATTTCCACGACGCCCATTCGGCAGCTGTTGGCTCAGTGGCCGCTTCTCTGGCCAAAGTTCCCTTCCGAATAATCACCAGACGCGTTGATTTCCCTCTCAAAAAAAATTATTTTTCCCGGCGTAAATACATGAAGAATGTAGATGCAATCATAGCCATTTCTGAAGGTGTTAAAAAGGTTCTGGTGGAAGGAGGTATCGACCCTGAGAACATTGAAGTCATCTCTTCAGGAATAGATTTTTCTTCTTTCGAAGAGGATTCTTTAGCATTAACATCTAAAGACTACCTTCATCGCGAATTCTCTTTTGCGGTTGATGATTACCTGGTAGGGATAGTGGCCCATCTTGCTGACCATAAGGGCCACCAGTATTTGATCCAGGCAACAAAAATTCTCAAACAGCAAGCACCCAAGATAAAGACGATTATTGTCGGTGAAGGCCCGTTAAGCATGGATCTGGATAGGCAAGCAAAAGAGTTAGATGTAGAGGATATTGTCTTTTTTTTAGGATTCAGGAAGGATATACCAAAGATTCTTTCTTCACTGGATTTATTCGTCCTTTCCTCTTATCTTGAGGGTATGGGAAGCAGCATTTTAGATGCCATGGCCTCCCGGCTTCCTGTTGTTGCCACCAAGGTGGGAGGTATCCCTGAGGTAGTGATTCATGGAGAAACTGGCCTTTTGGTGCCTCCTCGTAATCCCTCGGCACTGGCCCGGGCCATTCTT
Organism: Candidatus Aminicenantota bacterium; assembly: GCA_030607635.1. Taxonomy (GTDB): domain Bacteria; phylum Acidobacteriota; class Aminicenantia; order Aminicenantales; family Aminicenantaceae; genus SOIV01. The sequence continues at coordinate 2,198 of JAUWJP010000212.1, read as the reverse complement.
ATGCTATACAGCGATAAAACTCTGGCTTCTCGTTTAGGACAGAAAGGATATGAGCTTGTCCATCGAAAATTTTCGGCAGAGGCGATGGCAGACAAGGTTGTGCGTTTGTATGAAAAAGTGGGTTTAAGAAAGTGGATTAAGATCTATGAGAAGGCTTAAAGTTGAGAGAGTGGAGCTTTCGCTCTTAAAGCTTCCCTATGTTCATTTTTTTGAGACAAGTTTCGGCCGAGAAGAAGAGCGAGAATTCATTCTTGTAAAAATTTATAGCGATGGAATTTGTGGGTATGGTGAGGTTGTATCTGAAAAAAGTCCTCTCTTCAGCTATGAAACAACCTCCACGGCCTGGCATATATTGAAGGATTTTTTAATTCCTCTTGTTTTGGATAAATCCATCTCCGATCCCCATGATTTTTACAGAGAGGCAAAAAAATATCGAGGGCATCCGATGGCAAAGGCAGGATGCGAACTTGCCCTCTGGGATCTTCAGGGGAAAAAAGAAGGAAAGCCGCTCTCGAAACTTTACGGAGGAACAAAGACAGAAATTCCAGCAGGAGTAAGCGTCGGAATCCAGGATTCCTTTTCTGAACTTCAGGAAAGGATTCAATCTTTTCTCGAGGAAGGCTACCAGAGAATAAAGATCAAGATAAAGCCAGATTGGGATATCCAGGCGTGCGAGGAAACGCGGAAAAGGTTTCCTGATGTTACCCTCCAGGTAGATGCTAATGGTGCTTATAGCATCGATGATAAAGAAATCTTGAAAAGACTTGATGAATTCAACCTCCTCATGGTTGAGCAGCCTTTCCCTTCCTTTGATTTGTGGGACCATAGTCGTCTGCAGAAAGAGATGCGGACTCCGCTCTGTCTGGACGAGAGCATGCTTTCTGTGGAAACTGCCCGAAAAGCATATGAAATGGGGAGCTGTCGAATCGTTAATATTAAAGTCGGGCGAGTAGGAGGAATTATAGAAGCCAGAAAGATTCATGATTACTGCCAGGAAAAGCAGTTTCCTGTGTGGTGCGGGGGGATGCTGGAGTCAGGGATAGGGCGAGCGCACAATATCCATCTGGCAACTCTCCCCAACTTTAAGTTTCCCAATGACATCTCAGCAAGCAAAAGATACTATGCAGAAGATCTTATTGAGCCGCCAGTGGAAGTCTCCAGCAAGGGGACAATAAAAGTTCCAGAGCTTCCCGGAATCGGTGTCTCTCCCCAGGAGCAAAGAATCAAAAAGGCCGCATTAAAGCATGAAGTGTTTACTCTCTGATCCCGATTGACTTGCTGGAAGAGCGGTGATATAAAACAGGTGTTTCCGATAAAGTAGGGATAAATGCCTCCTATAACCTATAAAAAAGCAGGTGTCGATATAGATAAAGCGGATACCTTTATAAAATCGATTAAACCCCTTCTGGAGAAAAGCAAGCGCCCCGAAGTCCTGGGAAAGATCGGAGGATTTAGCGGGCTGTTTAAGCCCCGTCTCGGTAGAATGAAAAACCCTGTTCTTGTTTCCGCAACGGATGGAGTGGGCACCAAGCTGATGGTTGCCGAGCTTGTGAAAAAATATGACACGCTAGGAATGGATTTAGTGGCAATGTGTGCGGATGATGTTGTTGTGGTCGGGGCTGAACCGCTCTTCTTTCTTGATTATATAGCCTGCGGAAAATTAAATGCCGAAAAACTCTACGAGTTGATGAAGGGAATAGCGAGAGGCTGTCGGGAGGCTGGTTGCGCTTTAATCGGAGGAGAGACAGCAGAACTCCCGGGGATGTATGCCAGCGATAAGTTCGATGTTGCAGGATTTTGTGTGGGAGCGGTGAGCCGGGAGAAGATAATCGATGGCCGCCTCTGTCGTAAGGGAGATAAGGTTTTGGGCCTCGCTTCAACTGGTATCCACAGCAATGGATTTTCTCTGGTTAGGAAGATATTTTCGGCTGGAGAACTTAGAGGGAAGCTTGGTCTCGAATTACTAAAGCCAACCAGGATTTACGCGAGCTCGATTCTCAAGGTTATGGAAGGAGCTCAGATCAAGGCTATGGCTCATATAACAGGCGGCGGCTTCTATGAAAACATACCCCGTGTTTTGCCCGGGGGATTAGGCGTGAAGATAGAGAAGGGCTCCTGGGCTGTTCCGCCGATTTTCCGCAAGATTCAAGAGAAAGGTCAGATTGAAGAGAAAGAGATGTTCAGGACTTTTAACATGG
>JAUWJP010000190.1 GCA_030607635.1 Candidatus Aminicenantota bacterium | reverse complement strand
TCAGAGCTTTGTCCAAGAGATCCAGGAAAAAAGATAGTTAGGCAACAAACGTAAAAGAAGAAAAAGCTATAATTTCTCTTCATTCCCATAAAATCCTTCGACAGGAATGAGATAATAAGAAAAAATCATTCCTTACTGATTCAAAAATTCCACGCGCCGAAAAAAATATCTATTGCATTCTCAAAGAATGTATGATTTTATTCATGATTCGAAGCTTAAAATGGGAATGAAGCTATGAATTATGGATGGCTTTCTTTAATCCCTCCTCTTCTGGCGATTTTATTAGCTTTCCTCACTCGAGAACCTGTTTTTAGTCTAGCAGTGGCCTGTTTGACAGGAGTTCTTCTGATGGGACAGGGAGCTGGTGGGTTCCCTGAGCTTTTAGCCAAAACATTGGGGGATAGAGATTTCATGTGGGTCTGTTTGATAGAGATCTGCATCGGAATACTGGTGGCTTTCTACCAGAGATGCGGGGCAGTGAATATGTTTTCCCAGAAGGTAAAATTCATAACAAAAACTCGAAAGCAAACGCAATTTCTGGGATGGATATTGGGGATGTTCATTTTCTTCAGCGATTATTTTAGTCCTCTTTTTGTCGGGCCTGTTATGCGAAAATTGACAGACCGCCATAAAATATCGAGAGAAAAACTGGCTTATATCTATGATTCCACTTCAGCTCCTGTGAGTATATTAGTTCCCATCACAGGATGGGCTGTTTACATAAGCGGGCTTCTGTTGGTCACAGGCTATGCGGCCAGTAAAGAGGCTGCCATGTCTCTTTTTATTAAATCTATTCCCTTTAATTTTTACGCTATCTTATCTGTTATTATGGTCGGATTGATTACTCTGAAGCTTTTCCCTGAATTTGGACCCATGCGAAAGGCAGAGCGCAGGGCTATGGAAACCGGTCAAGTTCTCCGTCCGGGTTCTGTGTCGATGATGAGCTCTGAGCTAACAAATCTTCCGGTTTCTGAAAAAGGCCGACCTAATATCTGGCTGAATTTTTTTACTCCAGTGCTAATTGTGATTGCCTTCAACATGGGATCTTTCATCCTTACAGGTCAAGCTCGGGTTCTAAATAGTTTCATGTTAGCTGCAGCGGCACTGGGAGCCATTATGTTTTTCCAGAGAGTGGACAATCTGAGCGGTCTGATGAAATCGATGCTGGCAGGAATCAAAGGAGTCATGCCTGCTGTTTTGATCCTGGGTTTTGCTTTTGCCATAAATAGCGTAAGCCGAGAAATGGGAACTGCCCAGTATATAATAAATGTAACTGAGGGATGGTTTAATCCTGGGATTTGCCATTTTTGGTTTTCATGCTCAGTGCTTTTATAAGCTTCGCAACCGGAACTTCTTGGGGAACATATGCCATCGTTATTCCGATTGCTGTGCCCTTAGCTTTTGAATTTAGCCAGGGGCAGGTAACAACTCTTGTTTTAGGGACTATCGCTGCCACAGCTGGAGGAGGAGTGTTTGGGGATCACTGCTCTCCTCTCTCAGATACTACAGTCCTTTCTTCTTTGGGTAGCGCTTGTGACCATATGAACCACGTGAGACCCCAGATCTCTTATGCTTTGGTAGTGGCATTTGTTGCTTGCATCATTTATCTGATTATAGGAATGTTTTAGGAGAGAAATGAGTCGGTTTCTTGTAATGGGCGCAGGAAAGATGGGGATTGTTTTGGCCAAAGACCTTATTGAGTCTGATAATCAAAACAAGGTTACTCTTGTCGATATCAGCTCAAAACGGCTGCAAAAAGCCAAGAAATTTATTAAAAGCGAAAGGTTAATTCTTCTTAAAAAAGATGTGGAGAAGAAGAAACAGAGACAAGACATTTTTGAAAGACAGGATGTTGCTTTAGCTGCTCTTCTCCATAAACATAGTCTTTTAGCACTAGAGACAGCGATCCTTAAAGGAGTTCATTTTGCAGATTTAGTAGGGGAGAAGCCCTTAGATCGCCTTAAATATGATAGCGAGGCCAAGAAAAAAAAGGTAACTATCATTTCTGGTTTGGGAGTTTCTCCAGGCATCACCAATATTTGTGTGGGAAGGGCTGTTCATCTGCTTGATGAGGTAGAAAAAGCCATGATTTATGTGGGCGGCAATCCTGTTTATCCTAAGCCACCCCTTAATTATAGGATTGTGTATGCGGTTGAAAGCGTTCTCGACTTTTATGAGAGGAAAGCTTTGATTCTTAAAAAGGGAAAAATAAAAGAAGTCCCACCCTTATCAGGAATAGAATCCATCCAGTTTCCTCATCCTTTTTCAGAGATGGAATGCTTTTACACAGATGGCCTAAGTTCTCTTGCTCATACAATGCAGGGGAAAATAAAAGAAGAACTTGCCGAAAAAACGATTCGCCATAAAGGCCATGCTCAAGGTATTAAAATCCTTAAAGAATGCGGCCTTTTTTCGCGGCAACCCATCAAACTTTATAACACGAAGGTCATTCCTAGAGAACTCCTCGAGGTCCTTTTAGATTCAAAGATGAAATTAGGAAAAGAAAGAGATGCGACTTTGCTGAGGATAGTTGTCGAAGGGAAGAAATCAAGCAAGCCAACTACCCATATCTTTGAAATGATAGACCTTTATGATTCAGAGAAGGATTATACTTCCATGGGAAAAACTACGAGCTTTCCTGCTTCTATTGCCGCTCAGATGATTGCTTCGGGGAAGATTGCCCAGAGAGGAAGTCTCTTTCCGGAAGAGATCTTTCAGTCCGAATTGTACCAACCTCTCATGGATGCTTTGAAGGAGCGAGGGGTGGTTGTCACGCATAAAGTCATTTCTGATTAATTATTTATTTAGGGATTTGATTTTTCTTGTGTAGGGGCTTGATTCATCAAGCCCACCTTTTATTAATAATTCCAATTTCTATATAAAAAAGATGGTACTTTGGGGAAAGTTTCTTTTTTTCACTATGTCTCTATTTTTTATTTGGAAGGTGAAGTCGAGAATCAAAAAATATTGAAATTTCTTGCTATTCAGGGGGTGATTTTTATAAAAAATATTGCTTTTTTTTTGAGATCTGGTATAATTAAATCAAACCTTGTTTTGCTGGCTGGGCAGGGTTAATATAACCCTCCTACATTATCCCCTTTTCGCTTATTTTCCCCATACCCAAGACAGCCAGCACTCTATCTCACACTAATTTTTCTTTACCTGGTGTTTTTCTTTTAATACACTACTAAACCTGAATAAGATACTCTTCTAGGGAAAATAGAAAAGCCAGAGAAAATGAAAACATTCTGGAACAGACATTTTATTGTTGCTTTGCTTGGCTATTTCTTTTTATTCATGAGCATAACCCTTTTTTTTCTGTTTCCTCTTTTCCTCAACCAGTTTAATCCTTCGAAGAGCCAGATTGGATTGATTATGGGCATTCACAGTCTTACGGCCATTTTTTTTCGGCCTATTTTCGGGCGCTTAGTCGATGTAAAGGGTAGAAAGAATATATCTCTCTTTGGAATAGCATTTTTGATTTTGATCTTACCCTTTTTTCACCTTATCAAGGATGCAGGATTCTTGCCAATCATTTTAAGAGCCCTGACAGGCGTAGGCTGGGGGATTAGTATGACAGCTACTTTGACTATGTGCTCAGATTTAGCCCCTGTGGAAAGGTTAGCTCGTTCTATGGGTATAATCGGAGTGGCTGGTCTTGTTTCTGTTGCTCTAGGCCCCATGGTTGCTGAGGAAGTCATCAATCGATTTGGCTACAATGCTCTTTTTAATACAAGTTTAGGCTTTCTTTTTGCTTCTTTTTTATGTGTTTTGCTAACCAGGGAAGTCGTCAGACCTGATAATTCCCAGCATTTCCTTAAGTCAAAATCTTTCTTGAATATTTCAATCATCGCCATTCTCCTTATATCAATATTGACAATTGCCCAGGGAGCAACCAGGGGAGCGGTTGTTTATTTCATCGCTTTATTCGGAAAATCAATCTCTTTTGATAGAGTATGGCCTTTTTTTCTCTGTTTCTCAGGAGCGGCTGTTCTGACTCGCCTTGGAATTGGTGGTTTGTCTGATAAGTATGGCCGAAAGCAGGTCATCTTTCCTGCTGTTTGTATCATCAGCCTCAACTTTCTTCTGATTTCTCAGGTAAAATCCTTCTGGATGTTTATCATAGCAGGCGTTATCGGAGGTTTTGGTCAGGGGCTTATTTTTCCTGCTT
>JAUWJP010000174.1 GCA_030607635.1 Candidatus Aminicenantota bacterium | reverse complement strand
AGAGAGCCGTAGATGCAGCCAAAAAAGAAGCAGAAAAAGAAGGAACCGATAAACCTCTCCTTTTAGCTGTAACCATCCTAACCAGTCTTAAAGACGATCAGCTCCGAGAAATAGGTATGCCTGCCGATACATTCACCCAGGTGCTCAGGTTGGCCAAGCTGGCCCGGGAAGCAGGAGTGGATGGAGTAGTCTGTTCTCCTCAGGAAATTGAAATAATAAGGAAGGAAATCGGCAAAGATCTCCTCGTAGTTGTTCCTGGGATTCGACCTTCATGGGCCGTTGCCCATGATCAGAAAAGAATTATGACTCCCTCTCTTGCCATTCAGAAGGGAGCAGATTATTTAGTCATAGGACGGCCCATAATCTCAGCCCCTTCTCCTCAAGAGGCCTTTCTTAAAATCCTGGACGAATTACGCGATGCTTAAAACGCCCCAAACGGCAAAAAGAGCCCTTAAGATTATTTCAACGCCGGCAATCAAAACTATGGCGAGAATACCGCTTACTATCGAGTACTTAAGAACCTTTTCTCTTGGTGTTTCCATTAAAGAGGCAGCAAATCCTGAATAGAGAATATAAATTCCATACAGAGCAACTAAATCTCGCAAGATCCATCCCGTGCGAGGAACCAGATATACCACGCCACCTATCCAATAGGGGGTCAAGCTGTAAATCGCCAGTTTCAGCGAATTGAGGTTGCTTCGACGAGAAGAGAAAATTGGAGCTAAGACATTGATTATTCTCCCGATAACATAAACAATAATTAAGGAGAAAATATAAGTAACAATACAGAAAAGTAAATTTTTTCCAGCTACATCCCAGCTCCATCCAGAATATGGCTTCCTAAAACCACCATACAAAATATTTCCCAGAAATCCAATCACAGGAGGAAGGGCAGCCAAAATCAGGACGTAAGAGGAAAAAAGCTGGGAGATTAGAGGAAAAAATTCTTCTTTTATCTTAATCCATTCTCTTCTGGATCTGAGCAGTATCCCTTGAACTCGATGTGCTAGTTCTATCAACATTTCCTTATATACAGAAAATGGGATCGCTTCTTGAATCTCGATTCTAGTTTAATTCCTGCCAGATCACATACGGACTATGATCCAAGAACCGATCCCGATGATCAAAAAAGGCGCGGGTCGGATTCGAACCGACGAATCGAGGTTTTGCAGACCTCTCCCTTAGCCACTTGGGTACCGCGCCATTTCCATCTTGTGATGAGATATTATAAAAGAAATTATGGAGCGGACGATGGGATTTGAACCCACGACCTTCTGCTTGGCAAGCAGACGTTCTACCACTGAACTACGCCCGCTTCAATATCTATGTGCAAGCTGAGTTGCTGAATTACTTAAAATGTGTTTGAACTAGATCACCAATTTTCAGAGGATTATTGCAAGAGAGAACCTTTACTGTGGATGTCTTCTTCTGGACATTGATGACGATTAAATTGCCAATCATCTTAACAAGAGCGCCCTTTTTTTTCGATCTCGTGTATACTACCAATTGCTGTCCGAATTGGATGCCATCTTCTTCCCCAAGATCAACGAGTGCCCAGTCTCCGCTTCCGATCAGGTTATGTTCGTCGTGTGAATAGATAATCTTTCCTTTTGATTCTCCTGTTTCACGGGAAAGAATATCGTAGCCGAGGTCTTTACCCAGCAAACCTCCCTTTTCTTCAAAAGGAATGAGGGAATATCCTACCATAACCGGAGCGCATGTTTTATCCAGTGTGGCTGTGGCTCGGCTCTGAGTTGCATCAGTAATCTTTGCTCTTCCCCTCATAAAAGTAATATAACCGTAGTTTTTGATTTTCTGTCCGATCTCCAGTATCAAAAAAATCTGACCATTCTCAAGGCCGTCCTTCTTCCCTTTGTTAAGATAAAAAGTATCGCCCACCCTCAGGAACAATCTCTCCTCTGTTCTTTCAGCACTAACGATTTTTAGGTCCAGCTCACCCTTTTTTTTCAAAACAAAAAAAGAACAATAGAGGTCAGATTCAGAGATCAGAGGAAAAATATCCTTGTATAATCTCGCCTTCTTTACTTCCTGCTCTTGGCTCTCTCCTCTATCTAAAGAACTTGACTGGACTTCCTCTCCCAGACAAAAGAGGAGAAAAATTATCACCAAAGAAAAAAAGATTTTCGCGGATGTTTTATGAATGAGGTTTCTCATCATTGCTCCTTTTTGGTAAATTTCGTCTTTTCAAGGCTTTGACCTATTATATTTATATCCCTTAGATCTGTCAATATATGTATAAGTGCCATTTTCCATTTTTGCTTGACATCAATCCTTCTTATTCATAACATGAAACAAGCTTCTAAACGGCAAAATAGCTAAGGAGGTTCACCTTGAACAAAAAAGAAATTGCGATGAAAATGGCGAAGGATGCAGGAACAACTTTTCTTCAATCGGAAAAGGCTTTTAATTCCATGATAGAGGGAATCAAGGCTTCTTTGAAAAAGGGGAAAAGAGTGACCTTTTCAGGGTTTGGAAGTTTCGAAGTTAAAACGAGAAAAGCACGGAAAGGAAGAAATCCGAAAACCGGAGCTGTTATCAACATACCCAAAAAAAAGAGAATAAAGTTCAATCCGAGCAAAAGTTTTAAAGATTCCCTTTAAGACACAAAACATAATTCCACCTTATTAAGAAAATTTTTTTTATCCATAGAGAAGCGCTTTCCACTCTTCATTGGACATGGGAACTTCATTCCTATAAAATAATCTTCCTTGAAGAAATTGAAGCATGAAAAAGATAAATATAGCTCTTCTCTTTGGCGGACGTTCTGCCGAACATGAAGTATCTCTTATCTCTGCCACATCAATCTACAAAAACCTCGATAAAAAGAAATTTGAAATTACCTCTATCTATATTAACAAAAAGGGCGACTGGAAATTTGTCGAATCACCCTTCCTCGCAGGTTCCACTCTGAGTAAGGGCAATTTTTTTTCTTTCCTCCCCTGGAGCAAAAATGTTTCGCCTCTAACTATTGATGCGGATATCTATTTCCCTGTGCTTCATGGCCCGTATGGTGAAGATGGAACTATCCAGGGACTTTTTGAAATGGCTGATGTCCCTTTTGTGGGTGCATCTGTTATGGATTCTGCTATAAGTATGGACAAAGCCATTACAAAAATAATCCTCAAAGCGAAAAACCTGCCCGTGGTTAAACACATTCTTCTCCAGGATCAAGAATGGGTGAAACAAAAAGAGGCCATACTTTCGAAAATCAAAAAACAGTTTCCCATTCCTTTTTTTGTTAAACCTGCCTGTTTAGGCTCAAGTGTCGGAATTTCTAAAGTTAAAGAATACGGCGAAACTTCTGCCGCACTGAATGAAGCATTCTGCTACGATCAAAAAATCTTAGTGGAAGAGGGAATCAAAGGACAAGAGTTGGAATGCAGCGTTTTAGGAAATGACTCTCCCCGAGCTTCGCTACCAGGGGAAATCATCCCTTACAGAGAATTCTATGATTACAGAGATAAATACATCGATGGAAAGACCCGCTTCGCAATCCCTGCGGAACTTACCTCCTCACAAATTGAAGAAGTGCAGCATCTTTCTCTTGAGGCTTACAAGGCTGTTTCCTGCTCGGGGATGGCACGGGTAGATTTCTTTATGGAAGAGAAAACTGAAAAGATTTTCATAAACGAGCTCAACACTATCCCAGGCTTTACAGAAATCAGTATGTATCCTAAGCTTTGGGAAGTGAGCGGACTTCCCTTTCCGCAACTCCTCGAACAACTTATCGAGCTGGGCTTGGAAAGGCACAAAAAAAAGAAAAGAAGAAAGGGAAATTTCATCCCGTGAGAGTCCTGGGAATAGACTTTGGCGATAGTCACATCGGCCTTGCCGTAAGCGATAAGCTTCTTATCACGGCTCAGGCTCTGGGCAGCTATCGTTCAAAAAGCAAGGAAGAAGACAAAAAATACTTTAAAGAGCTTGTTTCAAAATACGAAATTGGCGAAATCGTCCTGGGTTTTCCTCTCAGAATGGATGGAAGCCCGGGCACTCGGGTTGAAAAAACCAAAGAATTTGCCGGTTGGCTCGAAAAGATACTTAAAATTCCTATAATTTTTTGGGACGAGCGACTAACAACGAAGCAGGCACTTCGGATTCTAGGCCAGCAAAAAATCAAAGCCAAAAGAAAAAAGAGTTTAGAAGACCAAATCGCAGCCTCTATTATCCTCTCGAGCTATCTTGAAAGCAAACGAATTAAAAACCATGCTACTTAAAACGATTAAGATTGTTTTGGTTGTAGCAGTAGTGATCCCTCTTCTTCTTTCAGCATGGTTCTCCTTCGATTTCTATTTCGCTCCTAAGACATCACCAAAAGAAGTATTTTTCGTAGTTGATAAAGGACAAGGAGTTCATAACATTGTTCAAAACCTCAAAGAAAAAGGAGTT
>JAUWJP010000017.1 GCA_030607635.1 Candidatus Aminicenantota bacterium | reverse complement strand
TAAATGCAGTATAGCACAGGTAAATTTATAATGTAAGGGTTTTTTTAAAAAAAATTAAATTAATTTGACATTGCCGGGAATTTGCATTAAGTTTTCCGTTCTATGTTGGGAAAAGTCAATATGCAGGTGATTGGGAAGATACTGATTTGTGTTTTGCTTGGGTTTCTGGTTTTTTCGCCTCTGTCTCCCGGGGATGGGGGAGGCCCTAAAGTGTGGGGCCAGGACAGCGGGGATCCGGTTGACTTCCTAGGGCAACTGGAAACCGGACTTGCAATAACCAAACTCCAGGGTCGGTTTTTCAAGCCATTCCCCGTTAAATTTCCCCCTTGCTCTATAAAGAAAGGGATTGTGGCCGATCAGGACATAAAAGAGAAAATGAAAGGATTTTCTCCTGAAAGCAGAGTTGTTAGGCCCGTTAGAAGTGATGTTAAAAAAGAGGAAATTCAAATAATCCTAACGGATATCGAGAGGGGCTTTCTCGTGGATATTGCCAGGAATCCGGTTTTCGGTGTGCTTGCCCGCTATGAAAGGCTGGGAATCATCCGATACCAGGGGAATAAAATCCAGTCAGAATTATTAAACAAAGAGCTAATTTCGTGGCGCCCGGTTTCCACAAAGACAGGTCGTTTGAAGGTTCTGGTTCTGACGGATAAGGGAAAGAAAGCAATTCCTGAAGTTAAGATTGAGAAAATTTTTCATAAAAATTCTTCATGGGAGCACGATACTGGAAATACCGAGTCGGTGAACACTACCGGAAGAAAGGATATAAAATAACGTATGAATACAAGCTGGACGGGGGGAAGTCTGTTGACCTTGTGGCAGAGAAGGATGGAAAGAAGATTTCGGTTGAGATTGAGATCGGGAAGTCGGTGGCGATTTATAACATCAGAAAAGATCTGGATTATAGATTTGATGAAGTGATTGTTGTATGCCTAGCTAAAAAGGTCAAAAAAGTCATTTTCTCTCAATTAAAAAATCTAAGAATAAATAAAAACTCTCGATTAAAAATCTTTATTGGCAATGAATTCAGATTGTAATTATCATAAATAATATAAGGATCATTCCCTTTCAAAAACTAGATAATATGAATTTCATAATTTTGTCATTAACTTGCATGTTTAGGACTTTTGCTTATTTCTTTCAAATTTTTTATTATAAGGTCTGGTAAATCTTTTATCAGAATTGGGAAAGCCACCACTTCTTTGAATTCAACTTCTTCATCCAACTTATAACGATAACTATTCCATTGTGGATGCTCTCTAAGAAAATCGCCTAAGACCAAAAAATATGGCTCAGGTATCGATTTCTCCAAATCCAAATCTGCAAGTTTTTCGATTGCATGAGCGATGTAATTTATCAATAAGCTATGTTCTTGCTCGCCGGCAACAAAGACATCGGCTTCTCCTAATCCCGCTCTTGCCTGAAATTGGAATGGATGTTCTGAAATTTTGTCGAGCATATCAAGATGATACATGGACATTGCCACAGATCTAACACAACTCAAAGAAGAATCAAAGTATGCCGATAGTTTATCGCCAGCGTTTTCCTCTTTTGGAGAAATTTCGCCTCCAAACAAAATTGCCCAATTTTTTGGTACAGCCGTTATTCGTTTGAACCATTGGCTGTATTGTCTGAGAATGGGATATGAGGATTTATTTTTAACAATATTAAGTATATAAGAGCTCTTTTTAATGTCATAGAACGCAATGGAATTACGTGGTTTGTCGTATATTGTTGTACTACGTTGGTTAATAGAAAAAAAATTAAAATCATATTGACCAAGAAGGGCTCGATTCCAAAGCTTTATCTCAGTTAATATCATTTCTATGATCTCTATCAAAAGATTCTCTGTGTCAGGTTTTTGCTTTTTCGACCAGCCTTTGAATTTCCATAGAGACTCTAATATATATTCTAACTGTCTGATTATGTTATTCATTTTTGTATTGTTTGACGAGTTGGTCTTGGAAAAAAGCTGCATTTGCTTTGAATATTCAATGGGAATATACCGAATAATTTCCCACACTCTAAGTAAACAAGATGCTAAGGCTTCCACTATATCAAAAAAAACAGAATTTGACGGGAAAGATTTTGTTTTCACAAGCAAACGTTTTCTCAGAAGGGATTGAATTCCGTCCCCTAAACGCAATCTGAACTTGTCAGCATTTTTTAGAATATCTATTTTTTCAAAAACTGATACCAAAGTGTTTCTAATTTTTTTATCTGTAGATTTTAGTCTGTTTTGCCGTACTCTAAAATCATCTGGTTTACTGAGATCATCTAAATATAGTGTTTTTCTTGCATACCAGTATATATCATCTAAAATTATTTCCAATCCGCCTATGACAAAGCTTATTCCCCCATAACCGATACGGAACAAGTCAAAGAACGTTAAATTTAAAAGACCACCCTCATTTTTCCAGATTTCTATTAGTTCTGTTATAGCGTTTTCATAATTTAACATATATGATTTCTGCACTATAATATCAATCTTCTTTCTAAATGTTTCCGTATACGAAAAAGTAGTACCTTTAGGCTTTTTTTCCTTATCAAAATATTTTGAATCTAGAGATTCCAAACTAATAGGCTGCTTTTCAACAACAAGTGAGTCATGCAACATAAAATTTACTGATCCGCGTCGATATATTTTTGTCTCCATCCCTTCAATTGGAATGTTTAGCATGTTATGTGAGATAGAAAGTATTTTTTCTATCACACCTAAAGGGACTTCTCTCTGGCCTTTGAGCCTTTCCGATGAGAATGAAGTTAAGGCAATGAATTCTGTTAACTGATTTTCCATATTTCTTTCTAAAGATATAGTCTGAAGGTTCCGGTTTCGGACATCCTGTAACTTCTTTTAGCTTCTTTCATGCCATTTGACTGACGTAAGTCAAACATAGGGCTACAATATCCATAGTCATTAAGAATTTCTGCACCGATAGAAACTTCTAACTTTGAAAGTCCGGGCTTGCTTGCTATTTCATCGAGATCTCTCCCGACAGACTCCCATAGATATTGATTTTCTTGTGATTCATTCTCTTTTCGGTAATCAGAATCAAGGATAACCATTATCTGTTTCATTAACTCTTGGATATCGTCTGGATATTTGATATTTCTATAACCACTTTCTATAGAAGCGCTTCTCTCTTCCTGTTTAGATTCTTCTGCAACATTCCTCCAGAGCTTTTTTAATTCAGCGGCAACCTGATCTCCGTAATATTGTCCAATCCTCGCTGTTAGCATTCGGGGAGAATCAACTGTAACTCCGGCATTTTGTATCTCCGATATGAAGTTTTTTGCTTGTTTTAAACGAATATAAATTGTAAAACTTTCATACAGATTTTTAATGTTAGTTTCTTCGTCTTGCCAGGGTTTTGATAAAATTTCGTGGCATTTTTTCCAAATTGGATCATTAATTGTGAGGTCAGAAGATATACTTAAGGAGGGATAGAATTGTGCTGAGAATCTGACCATGTGACCAATGCTGTCAATGTTAATCCGAACTTTATTTGAACAAATATCTCTGGCAATTTTTTTATTAATCTCCGGTGACCAGTCTGGGTAATGAACACTCCAAGTGCAACATCCCGGTTGACGTTGGTACTCAACAAGAAAGCCAGTATATCGTGAAATATCAAATAGAATGTCGGAACTGTTCTCTTCAGGAAGGTAAGCAGCAAATAGCAAGTGATCTGGATTAGAAGGTCTAAACTTAAGAGATAGCTGTGAAAATTCTTCAATGAGATTCTCATATTGTTCCCTTTTTAAAATTGTTGAGAAATTAATGCCGTCAATACGTCTACATTCTTTCGTATCTTTTCCATCGAATAGAATAAAAGCGTACTTTTTCACCTCGCCAAAACCTTTATTAAGAAGGTTTTCAGTGTCTTTATTGATTGTCTTTCCTGTGAACACGGAGTCATCTATAATTGCTGCTTTCTTTCCTTTGATTTCCTCGGGATCTAAGAAATCAAAAGCCCTCTTATACAATACTCTTGGCTTAGGTTTCTCCATAGTTGATATTATTTCATCAAGCACAAGGGCTCCTTTTGTCTCTATGGGAACTATGTAATCAAAATTTTTGTCTAATACTTCCGATTCAAGAAACTGTTTGAATTGAGGAAAAAGCTCTGACATATTCATTGATATATTCCTTGTTTGATATACAAAAGTAATAATTCCTGATTTGCTGTAAAATCAGTACACAGAAAAGATACCCTATGGCAGCTATTAAGTCAATACTATGTACTCCAGGAGAAATCGTTAATATAACCTGGCTAATTTACTTTTTCTTACCATTATTTTCCATTGCAAAATGAGCTTGCTTTGGAATTCTCCTTGCAGAAGAGAATTCTTTTGCGCTGGATATCCTTCGATTAAATAATTTGTCAATTTTTTTTTCTATCTCTTCACGAGACATCTTTTCTTTCTTCATATTTCCCCTCATTTATACACATTTCTTTTTTTTGCCATTTCTCTTTGGGCAGTGTAATGATTAATTCCAGCAATAATGGTTTTCAATATGACCTTTACATAAGTATCTAGTTCTCGTCCCTTACAATAATCAGCTTCTGCAATAAAATCAACACGGGCATTTTTAAAAAGAGTTTTACATATTTGGATACTTTTTCTCTTTTTAGGATTGAAAACAGCGATGGAATAACCCCCATTCATTGTTGTTACTGTCATGCATGGTACATCAGTCAATCCATCACCAATATAAATAATGTTTGAGAAGGGAATCGGGCGCGCCGCTTCTTCCATAAATTCGTTTATGTTTTCACTGAGTTTTTCTTTTCCCTTGTTAATTCTAAACAAAAATTGCGTTTTAATTGTATCCGTTACAACGAGTTTCGGATATGCAGGTTTTTTATATACGTCATAATGATACTCAGAAGCAAAAATGTTGTGAAAGTACCTTTTGATTTTAGTTTTGTCCAGGATTTCTTTTAGGCCGGAAGAAATTACATAGTGTCTCAGCTTCGCTTCTCCTCCGGATTCCTTCTCCACAAACTTATTAATTCTGTTAAAAAAGTAAACAACACCGGGATAATATTTAATTTTAGCGGCCATATTGCCAAGATCAGCCTTACTTATTTTCAGGTCCGCCGCATGTGCTTTTTTGAGCATTTTCATCATATATGTGATAATCTCTTCCCCTTTGATATCTTCATTTTCCTTTTTTACTTCCTTCCAGAATTTATTAGGGCTAATTTTTAGCTGAGGAAATACAGTATATTCCTGCATTGGCTGAGGGCTTAAAGTTCCATCAAAATCGTAAATTATGGCGATAATATTTTTTTTGTGCATGCTCCCCTTATTTTTTCTTTAGAAATATAATATAAAAATAAAATCTAATCAACTACTCCCCAAAACCAGCTGCAATCCCCTTTTCTTCAGTAACTTAATTTCTATATTGTTATATTTCAAGAGTTTTCCACTCAGACAGATTGTTTGGATCGAATTTGTACTCTGACTTGTCATTGCATCGCCACGAGCCATTTACATAGATCACAATGCCACCCCAGATATTTCTCCCTTTCCCTTTTTGCTTCTTTATATATCTCTGTAGGCCTTCCGCACGATATTTTGCATCCTTGGCTGTCATGCCACCTTTAGTATCAAATAATCCGATATTGCCGTCCTTGAACATCACAATAAAATCGACATAGAAAGCGCTTTCAAATCCGTTCTCTTCATATAACACAGCAAAATATTTTATCTCTCCTTCTCCGTTCTTAAACCACCACTTGATCTTATCCGATTTGTCCAATTGTTTCATGAAATCTTGTTCGGGTTTACTAGGCTGCCTGGAATAAAGAGGTTTCATTATTGATTTTGGATGCTCGGATTTCTTATACAGAGTATTATAGTTAATGACTACGGGAACTTCCCATATAGGCACTTCTACTTTTTCTCTCTTCTCACTGAGCTCTTTGACTACTTCAATGAAATATCTTTCCTTTGCCAAATTAATGATATCTACAAAGGGCTGGACATTTTCTTTCCCTAAAATGATTTTCTGAACTTTCGGGTCAAATTTTTCAATTTCAAACTCTTTTTTGAAAAACTGATATATTGCGGTTTTCATCCTGTCGCTTGAATCGATCGGAGCATATGGTGAACAGTTCTGGGAGATAAACAAATCAAATCTCTTTTGAATTTCATGATCGCTCAATGCCACATCGATCGTTCCCTTGTGTTCGATTTCACCCAGCTTGTCAACATCGACAATCTTTCCGTTTGCAATAATCGGACTGACAATTTTTAACGGACGAGTGTTTATCTTTTTTTTAAGTTTTTTATTTTGTGCAATTTTTTCAAATATCTTAACGAATTCACCGGCTAGACGCGTTCTTTCCCTTTGTCTCTTTAAATAAATCGAAGGCAACGAGACTTCATCATAAATATTATTGTTTCTTTTCGCCTCATATACAGTAACGTAGTCTTTCGCATAATCTTCAGTGATTTCAATGCTTGATAAATTAGTGAAAACAAAACCGTTATTTAGTTCAGGTTCTCTAAGATAATATTCCAGTTCCGGCATTCTCATTATCCGGCCAATCGTTTGGATCGTAAAAACAAAGCTCTTTGATTCCCTGAAAATTACAAGTATCGAAGCCCTGGGACAATCCCATCCCAGAGCAATTGCCTGCTTAAAAATCAAGACTTCAACTTCGTTGTCATTCTTCTCTATATTTACCAAAGTGTCTGACTTGTCTTCTGAAAGCCAGATCGCCACTTTCCCGTTTTCTTCGGTGATATTGAATTTGTCATTCAATATCTTCATGACATCTTCCTTTTTATCGGTCATGTCGCTTCTCTTATCTGGAAGCTGAATCAGAACGAGAGGATTGATGTTTGATCCTTCCTTTCCATACATCTTGACCAATTCTCCCCGCTTTTTGAGTGCTTGACCGATGACTAGTTCATCAGCGCTTTTGGGGCCGACTTTTATTTCTAAAAATTCGGGATTCACTGCTATTTCAGATTTGATCATCTCTTCTGCTTTTACATCGCTAAGATAGACCTTCTCAATTTCGGAAACATTCTCTTTCAAATGCGGAGTGGCAGACACTTCAAGTGTGACCTTCGGGGATATGACTTCGATCAATTCTTTCGACTTCTCTGATTTTGCAGTATGATGACTTTCATCGATAATCAAAATTATATCTCTTCCTTCATCTTTCGTATTCTGAATTATATGGTTCAGATTGTTTTCTTGCTCGTTTTCTCTAACGTAAATGTTTATATCCTTTTTGTTGATCCTCTGCCAGTTAATGAATAAGATTTCGTTCTCATCGATTTTTTTATCAATGAGATCTTCAAAATAAGAACATTGAAGCGTTTGATCGTCTTCATAGTATCTCTCAATTTTTTCTTTGCTCTGTTCATGCAACATCCTCACGGATATCCAGACGAACGAAAGCTTCTTATCGTCTTTTCTTTTTTTGACAAGCTCCTTTATGGCTTGAGAAACCATAATTGTCTTTCCAGATCCCGTCGGACTCTGGAATACACACACCCCATTTTCAGGAGATCTGAGCATATTGTTCATTTTTCCTACCAAATTCTCTACCGCCCTCTTTTGGTACTCTTTTAGCTCCATCATCTGAATATCCTCTTGTAAACGTTCAATATAACTGCGGGTATTGGTTTTAGCGTAACCAGATCTGAAATATCATCTAATTCCTCTTCTCTTGCACTTTCATCAAGAGAGAAAACATAAACTATGAACTTATCATTTATTTTTTTTACTACTTTCTTAAATAGCTCTATCCCATCGTCATCATAGACAATCCCAAGAAGTTTCCCATTTTTTCCTTTGAAGACTTGAAAATCTTTCCCCTTCTTGACAAAATCAAAACAATCCTCTTTTAAGCAAAGCATTTCTGTGGATTTATCAACAAGTTTCTTCTTATTAATATCGGTAGGCTCTGCATCAACGAAATCTGTTTTATAATATTTTAAGTTTCCTCCTAAACCCTTTACGAACTCATTATGCTTTAAAATCCCATACAATCTAAGCACATTTTCCTTAAACTCTATTCTAAAACTATCATAATTGTTCTTATTAGCTCTCTTAATATTATCAATTTCGTCAAGCATTTCAGCTATTAATTTTAATGAATTTACAGTTATTTTCTTTTCAAAAATAACATTAGAAGAATTACCTTTGAATGGATATCCTTCCATAACTCTTTTAATCCTAGGATAACAAACTCTGCGGCAAATCCCTTGTTTTTCTATCTCTACTTCAGACTTTCCTTTTTTTTCCATTTCTTTGAGTAGTTTTGGACCCACTTCATTATTTGTGCCTATAATAAATCTCCGTTCTCCACCATCATCCTTATTCAGTTGAAGAACTGCTTGAGCTGTCGTCCCAGAACCCGCGAAAAAGTCTAATATTACAGACTTTTTATCAGATGTAATTTTTAAAATATCATAAATTAAATATGGAGATTTTGGATAATCAAAGATTTTTTCTATACCGAGTTGATCGGAAAATATTTTTTTTAGTTCATTTGTACCGTTTACCGCACTATATTTCGGTTTATCCCAATACGTTTTTGGTTTCTCTCCTTCATGATCACCTTCTCTTTCTTTTACATAAAGCGCATAACCTAGCAGGTCTTTCTTGACATAGATATATTTCTTTTTTCTTTCCATCAGAGAATGGGGACCCCATCTCCAAACCCGCTCCAACCCCTTTGGATCAAAAGGAAGAATCTTCTGATAACCGTTTTTTGAATCGACAGATATATCCAAAGTTTTGGGCTCAATATAAATTGGGTACCATAATTTTGGCCTATCCTTTCTTCTTGAATTAGAACCGCTCCGTCGGAACTCTCTTAGTTTATATCTCCCAAACTCATCCGAGTATTTATATTCTTTCAACTTCTTTTCAGTAATTTCTAGATGACCGACTTTCGCGAATTTCTTATTTTTGGAATAAATAAGCATATACTCATGAGCAGTTGCAAAAAATTTATCATCCTGGCGACCTCCAGGATTGTGAAGAACAGTCACTGTCCCCAATCTATTGTCCTCCCCAAATATTTCATCAAGCAATCCCCTTAAATCATGACATTCGTAATCATCAATGGCACAGATAAAAATCCCACTTTGTTTCAATAATTTTTTTACCAGTTTAATCCTCTTATACATAAACGAAATCCATTTACTGTGCTTAAAAGCGTCTTCTTGATCAACATAATAATTGTTATATCTCCAAGCGGTACTACCAGTATTGAATGGAGGATCTATGTAAATCACGTCTATCGATGCTTTGTGAGTGTAATTTAATACTGATAAAGCATGGTAATTATCTCCTTCAACTAAGAAATTTATATAATTCTCATTATTTTTCTTTATTTTTTTATTCTTTTCTTCTATCAAAATGGGAAGCTTATCATTACATAATTGAGCAACATTTTCAGGCTTGTTTTCCCAAACTACCCCATATTTTTTTCTCTTTTTTAACTTCTTAATTTCGCTTAGTAATTCTTCCTTAGTCCAGTTTTTTGAATTTTCTTTTCCCATGTCTTCCCTTCTCGGATTTATCTAATATATGTTCATTTTGAATTAATAAAACTTTATCAGAATGCTATAAATATAACAACAAGTTTAACATATAAGAAAATTCGCAATCTACAACCGTCCTTTAATTTGAGGCGCAAATACCCTGAAGGTTTGCTTCTTTCGTAACCAGGAGGCCAGGGGGAATCACGGCCTCCGCCTGCCTCAATAAGCTCAAAAAATCGTTTTTAGTTAGCTCTTGTGGGCCTTTTCCTGACCGGTCTAATGCCTATCGGGAGCGATGTCTGGGCAATATATTAGATCGAATTCTAGATACGTTAATGTCTTAAGGATCGTCCAGATCGACTTCGGAATCGATCATCGTCTTAGCCATTTTCGACTTTCCCCAATTTTATATCATCAATATGATTAATAAATTCTTCAAAATTACCGTTATACGCTTTTGACTTTTCAATTAATGTTAATAAAACGGCTCTGGCATAACTACCAGCTAAAGAAGCCATGTCTTTGTTATCGATCAACGCGCCAGTGTGAACGACCTTGCTTCTCAAATCATATATTTCTTTTAATTCCCCGAAGGCCTTCTTTCTATCCACAAAATTATCATTCAGGAGTACAGCTCCGCGTTCAGAGACAGTTTTTCTAAGCTCTGTCATCTCAGATTTTTTCTTAAGAGCGGATTCCAGGACCGTTACGAAATTTATTAATCTAGCCGCTTGATAGGTCTCATCCAGGCCCATGCCATACCAATAAAGGCATTCTTTCACGACTTTTGAGATGGCGTTTTCCTTTTTTAGATCGGAGATCCCGGATTCAAGCATTTTATTGTAAAGCTCTGAGCTCATTTTAGCCATTTTCACTCTAATATCACCGACTCTTTTCATATCCACCGATCCGCTTTTATCGGTTTTATTGTATACTATCAGACTTTGGATGTTAGAACGAAACCCTCCCTTCAGAGTCGGCCTATATGAAGGCACATATAATCTAATTAGATTAAGAGAAACTAAGAAGCAATGAAGCGCGATTTCCTTCGCTTTTTCTTTTTCCCCTGCCCTCACTTTCGTAACAATGCCAGGCTTGTTCAATATGTCCGTCCCGGGCAATCTGATCGAGACCGTATCGAACGGGACATCTTCGTTTTTTAAGATTTTGATGGTTGAATCTATGAATCCATATTCCTGGTCATCAATGAGTTCAACATTTTCAAGCTCCGAAATAACAAGATATTCCCTGCTCTCGTTTGTGAGTAGCTTATTGACCATCTCGTTTATACAATCCTTCAAAAGATTCTTATCTGAAAGAATTGCCGCGAAACAATCCAGAATTAAATTTTCTACATACTTTTCCGAGTATTTTTCCCTAATCTTTTTTATGCCAAGTAAGTACTTAGCAGGGGCATCCAGTTTCTGCTTCTCGGGGTAATCCATCGCAATAACCAGGCCGTTCTTCCTCGACGAAATGAACATAGCCTTATGTAAGTTCCTTACATCATTATTTTTCCGAATAATCGGAATCACTTCCGATGTCTTAGCAAGAAGCTGCTCTTCCAACTCTTTTCTATTCATTCTCTAACCTCAACAGGAACTCTTATCTTTCCCGACAGTTTTATACTTTTTTTTGCTTGATTTAAATTTAACTCAATTAAAAATTTTCATCAAGGATTAATTAATTTTCAAAGATTGATTATTCATGATAATTTTTATTCTGACCATCTCTCATATCAAGGCGATAATCCGGCGCAAAGCCGTCCTTTCGTTAATAGGAAAATCCAGACAAACCAGGCTTCCGCCCGCCTCAGACAGGAAGAAGGCCCCGGTTTTTCATCCCGTCTATCAGGATATCGATATCCACGTTCAGTTCCTTTTTGACGGCTTTTAACATCTCTTCCAGTATAAGCTCTCTCCACTCTTCAATATCCTTTTCTATCGCATCCATACTTTTCACCTCCCTAAAAACTCCTCGCAAATCCAAATTTCCCAGTCTTCAAGGTCAAATCCCGCCTCGACCTTTCTCCTTATGCCTTCAATCTTCTCCCTTGTAGGAAATACTAACATCCTCATCACGCCCTTTATACGGAAGTCCCCTGCGACTTCCGGACTATTGTTTTTTAAAGTCGGAAGTATAGCATGGTGAAAGAAAAAGGGACAAGGAATGCTCCCGGAGGGAGAAAATCACATTATTCCACAGGAGGGGGATTAAGTGATTTTGTAGAAACAGATTATCTGTTATCAGCTTTTATCAGCCGGATATGATCTTCCTTTTCCTCAATTCTCAGCCTTCCTATAAGACCGGTTTTTTCTCTGAGTTCCTTAGTGATTAGTATTCTCCCCCTGCTGTCCATCTCGATTTTATGTCCCCATCTGTTTGCCATCATCATGAATCTTTTAAAATCTTCACTTTTTCTTTTCCCAGCAAGTTGGCGTTTATAATCATCCCATAGCGGTAACGGATATATTACTACGCTGTCCCCGTCCAATGTTGTCAGGAAGATTCCCTTACCGAATTTCCCGATCCATTCGCGCAATTTCGAGGGTATCCGTATTCTTCCGTTCTCATCCATCGTGGCTTCCTCGGGATTTTCCTCTTCCTCCTTCATGAAATTGGGATCGACAAGGATATTGGGATTCTCCTGTTCTATCCTGCCCCACAGTTCAGGGTTCATCTTCGCCTTGTGCAGATTCTTCGCTTTCAATAGCTGTTCGACTGTCAGGAATTTAGCATTCGTTAGATCCGCCTCGTTAAGCATGGCTCCCTCGAGGCTTGCGTCCCTCAGATCGGCATTTTGGAGGTCCGCCTGGAACAGGTCAGCTTCGCAAAAATCCGCCCCGACCAATGTCACGTCCCTGGGAATGGATTTCCCAAGCCAGGCGTATCTTAGATTCGCTCGGTTAAGGTTCGCACCCCGGAGGTTTGCTCCTCCTATGTTCGAATCTTCCAGATTTGAATTGTCTAGCTTCCCCTTTTCCAGATAGCAGAAAGAGAGGTCGATTTTCGATATCCCCAGCCTGTTAAGGCTTCTGACGTTCGCTATGATCCTGCACTTGGATTCCTCCGACTGCCACCATCGAAATCCTTCTATTTCATCCCTGTATCGCTCAATTTCCCTTGAGATTTGCTGTTTTTCGATCAAATCAATAATGCTAGCAATCTGTCTATTTGCCATTTTAAATCTCCCTTACATTATCACCTGAGTTTACCACAATTATCCAATCAGTCCCAAAAATCCGATCTGTCTCAGGGACCATCCAGGGACATAAACACGCAAAAATAGACCAAATTTGCTTGTTTTGGCCTAGTTTGGCCTAGTTTGTCATGGTTGTGGTAATTAATTCAATACAAAGGAATTAGCACAAAAAAGAATGCCGAGGGTCGGACTCGAACCGACACGTAGGAACCCTACGAGGGATTTTAAGTCCCTTGTGTCTTTTTAAACATAAATATCCCCATCAACATGTTGCAAATATGAAATAATAATTATTGAATTGCGCTACAGATATGGGATGGTGGCTAAATACCTGAAAAACTTATATCAGCAATCTTTCAGAGGAA
This sequence comes from Candidatus Aminicenantota bacterium, assembly GCA_030607635.1. GTDB lineage: Bacteria > Acidobacteriota > Aminicenantia > Aminicenantales > Aminicenantaceae > SOIV01. Next base: position 430 of record JAUWJP010000017.1, on the reverse strand, counting down.
ATCTAGGGAAATAAGGATGGCAGCGCTATGCGGGTCCGAAAACTGGATTGATGACTAAGAATAACTCGTCATCGTTTTTTATTGTTCTCTGGCACCCTTTAATGCAGTTTTATCCGAATATTAGAAATAATTGAAAAGATACATAAAGTTTAATTAAATTAAAGCTGAACTTGTATTATTTTAGCTAAATAAATGTTGCTCAAGTTTATATTTTTTTTGAATTGCATAATATTTCTCTGTTTGCTTTAAGCTCAGTCTTTAGATTTGAAGGCCATGCTGCTCTATATTTATTGAAAAAATGAGTTTTTAGTGTTTCCGGAAAAGAAATCTTCTTTTACGAAATAAGGTAATCATAAAAAATAATAGCAGGCAGGCCGCACCAATATAAAATAATTGTTGGTATTGTTTTGAGAAAATTATATGGTCTGTT
>JAUWJP010000253.1 GCA_030607635.1 Candidatus Aminicenantota bacterium | reverse complement strand
CTCTCCCTGCCAATAGACTCTCTTAGAGGGGACAATAAAGACCGCCTTATCCTCAACCACAATAATCTGGTAGAGGGTTCTGCCTAATATATTAGAGACTGCTATTCGCCCCTGATGGGGAAGCTGGAATAAGAATGAAAACTTAGACCTGGATGATCCTTGGTCTCCAGAGATTCTTAGAGAAGCATACCCCTCTATCCTTTCGATCTCCGAAGGAAGAGGGAGAAGAATAACAGGGGAAGGCCGGCAATAGACAAGAAAAAATATAGCAAGGAAAACAATTAGGAAAAGTGAAATCCTTGAAACTTTGATGCTTTGTCTATCCTTCGATTGCCCCTCGGTTAAAATCCTGCTCATGGTCTCTCAAGAAGTAGAGCGTTAAGCCTGAATGAATATCCAAATCTTCTGGACTCTTTCTACTCCTTTCCCTTTTCTGATGCCTGTTTAATGTCGTCCTCATCAAGGGAGAAACCGTAGTCACCTGTCTTCAGCTTGCGCTTTTTTTTACTGAGAATAGGGTAGAACGGTGATTTCAGCTTCCTTCCAAAACAAGAAAGAGTCGGATTGAAGATTAAAGCAATAACGAATAGAGCAAAAATGACTATGATTCCATAAATCTGCCAACGCATCGTGTTCCTCGAACGGAAAAAAGCTTGTCTCTGTAACTTACCAGGACGAGATTTTTCAAATTTATTATAAGCCTGACTCCTGAATTAGTCAATGTAGGGGCACGATTTGCCGAACCCAGTTGGAATCAGGCTTTGCCATTATCGGCTGGGGTCAGGTTTTGCCATCGGGAACAGTTTTTTTTCCACACTCTTGCCCTTATGGCATTCCCTGGAAAAAAAAGGGGGCAGGCTTCCTTTTCTGTAAAAAAGAGGACATTCTCAACCTGAGGACAGAACAACATTAAAGGTGTCTTTCCCTTTTTCTCCCTGCTTTTTTTGCAATGGCCTGACCCCATATACAAAAATGAGCAGAGCTTTTGAGTAACCTGAAATGATAATTATGTCATAAAAACAAGGGATTTAACGAAAGGCAGACGCTCTATTTTTTCTCTTCTAAATCTTCCTGGAAATCAGCAATCTTAGCCTTCACTTTCTCTTCACCTATATAAAGGCCAATCAAGAAAGCGGCAGAAGTAGCGACGATGATGAAAAGAGATTTGAGTAAATCTTTCATCTTAACTGTCCTTTTAAATTGTTATTAAAAATACAAAAAAAGTCAACAATATAAAGTAAAAAAAATCAAAATATTTCAAAATCCCATCTTCACTGATGTAAGCGTCTCCATTTCCGTGATAACTGGTCGCTATGTTCAGGACAAAGGTTTTGGAGATGCTTCTTTCACTGAAGGAAAATTTGATTTTTCTTATATTTCTTTGTATAGTTTTTTATATCTCAATCTGAGGATAGATAGAAAAAACATGAGAAAAATCGCTTTAATTATCTTTTTCTCTCTCTGCCTCTGCGTCTCTTTCGTCTGGTCTCAGGGAATAAGAAAAGCAGTCTGGGCTGGACAGTTTTATGAAAAAAAGGCGGAAATCCTCTCTCAACAAATAGACCAATTCCTCGAGAATGTCAAAAAAATACCTTCTCCTGGCGAAGAAATCTTGGCTCTTATTTCCCCTCATGCTGGATATGTTTATTCAGGACAGACCGCTGCTCATGCTTACCGCTTGATTCAGGGAAAAGATTATGAATCAGTCATAATCATCGGCCCTTCTCACCGGTACCGCTTAAAAGGCTGTTCAATTTACCCCAAGGGTGGATACGAAACGCCTCTGGGAACGGCAGAAATAGATGAGCCCCTTGCCGCTGAAATCTCTAAAGCTTCTGGGTTCAAATACATCCCCAAAGCTCATCAGATGGAACATTCTGTAGAAGTTCAGATTCCTTTCATCCAAAGGACCCTTCCTCAGGCAAAAATCGTCCCTATCGTGATGGGTTATCCCACAAGAAAAACCATTATTCGCCTGGCAGATGCCCTGATAGAAGTTCTCCCCGGGAAAAATGCTATGATTATTGTTTCAACTGATATGTCTCATTTCTTTCCCAAGAAAAAAGCCAACGATACGGACTCCAAAACAATTTCTCTCCTTCAGTCTTTCGAAACTAACACTCTTATCAAAAGGCTCGAAAAAGGCGAAAACATCATGTGCGGAGGGGGCCCAGTTGTCTCGTCTCTGCTCTATGCTCGAGAAAGAGGAGAGGCGAGAGTTGAAATTCTCCACTATACTGACTCTTCACAATTAGGGGGCGAATCCCAAGTTGTCGGTTATTTAGCAGCCGCTCTCTACACAAAGATCCCCAACCCCATATTTAGCCTCTCTCCAGAGGAAAAAACAGAGCTTCTCCGGCTGGCCCGTTCTGCCATTAATCAGTTTATAAGAGAGAAAAAAATCATAAATTACAACACCGAAAACCTGAATTTCCTAGCCAAAAAGGGTGCCTTTGTGACCCTTAAAAGAGAAGGCTACCTGAGAGGATGCATAGGATTCATCGAGCCTGTCGCGCCTCTTTACCAAACTGTTATTCAAACTTCCGTTTATGCTGCATGTAGAGACCAGAGGTTTCTTCCTGTCTCAGCGGAAGAACTTGATGATTTAGAAATAGAGATTTCAGTTCTCTCTCCTCTCAAAAAAATTCATGATCCAAGTCTCATTAGGGTTGGAAAACATGGTCTTGTCATCTCCAAAGGCAATAAAAGAGGGCTCCTTCTACCTCAAGTTCCTGTCGAAAATAACTGGTCAAGGGAAATATTTCTCAAGCAGGCGTGCTTGAAAGCGGGTCTTCCGCCGAATACTTGGAAATCCGAAGCTGATATTTATATATTCGAAGCTATTATTTTCCAGTGATACAAAATGCCACTTTACGAATATAAATGTTTAAAATGCGGCTCTTCGCTTGAAGTCATCCAGAAAGTCAATGAGCCACGATTAAAAAAATGCCCTAAATGTGGAGGCCTGCTAAAGAAAGTCCTCTCGCCTCCAGCCCTTCAATTTAAAGGCAGCGGCTGGTATGTCACTGATTACGCTCAAAACAAAAAGCCAGAAAAGGAAAGCAACGCCAAGCAGAAGCCTAAAAGTGAAAAACCTGCTGCTTCCAAGAAAAAGAAGGACCCTTCTCCCTCTTCATCTGATTAAACAGACCATCCTTCTGTGTTATTTTGACAATATTACGCTTTGGGAATAAAATTTGGGAGATGAAGATAATCGTTCGTGCACCCAACTGGATAGGGGACTCTATCCTTGCTGTTCCTGCCGCTT
>JAUWJP010000045.1 GCA_030607635.1 Candidatus Aminicenantota bacterium | reverse complement strand
CTTACAGATGATTCGGTAGGCATCTGTGTAGCAAATGAAATCAAGAAGCTTTTCCTTCCTAATGTTGAGGTGATAGAAACAAGTCTGGCGGGAATTTCACTGCTTGAGTATGTTGTTGGTTATGAAAGACTTATCATAATTGATTCCATAAAAACAGAAAAAGAAGCACCTGGCACCCTTTACAAACTAAAACTGGAAGACATAGGAAATTCTGCAACTACATCATACTCACATGGGATGAATATTAGAACTGCAATTGAACTCGGAAGGAAGCTGGGATACAAAATACCTAAAATTATTGAAATTTATGCAATAGAGATAAAAGATAATACTACATTTGGTGAGGAATGTACTCCTGCGGTAAAAAGCAAAATTCCAGGAATCGTAGATGAAATAACAAAGATAATAAAATCTGATTCACCACAACATCTACCCTAAGGAAAACTTGGTGGGGGCAGGTCTTGTTTTTTGACCCCACTTTTTTGCTTTTTCACTTTTTCTTTCTTTTTATGTTAAAATAACCGATGTCATATACACACTAAAAAGAAATGCCAAAAAAAACTAAAATGACTTTAAAAGAAATCAAGGAGCTCCTTCAGGCAGAGGTCATCATCGGGGTTGACAGTCTTGACCTAGAAATCGAATTTGCAGGAGGATCTGACCTCATGAGTGATGTCTTAGCCTTTGGCAAACCAGGAATCCTCCTTCTGACCGGTTTATCCAATGCTCAATCGGTCAGGACAGCAAATATAATCGATGCCAAAGCCATTGTGTATGTCCGGGGTAAAAAACCAGATAATACGGGAATCGAGGAAGCCAGAGAAAAAGGAATTCCTCTTCTATCAACCAAATACATGATGTACACAACTTGTGGCCTCCTCTTTAGCCACGGCCTTCCGGGAGTAGGTGGCCTTTCATCCAAAAAATAATGATGAGCGACGAGAATGGATTATCTCATCGCTTCGAAATAAATGGGCATGATTTCAGCAATGCAGGAAGGATATCCACAAATATCAAAGCAATACTCCAGGAGATCGGCATCCATTCCTCGATCGTCGTCCGCACAGCCATCGCCTCCTATGAGGCAGAAATGAATGTTGTTATGTATGCTCACAGAGCGGTTCTCACTCTAAACATTACTCCTGAGAAACTTCATCTTAAGCTCGAGGACGAAGGTCCTGGGATTGAGAATATAGATTTGGCCATGAAGGAAGGTTTTTCGACCGCCACTGATGAAATGCGAGAGATGGGATTTGGCGCAGGCATGGGACTTCCCAATATTAAAAAAAATGCTGATAAATTCGAGATTTCCTCAATCCCGGGCAAAGGAACGTCAATAGACATAACAATTTGTTTGGATAAAACAGAAAAAAAATGAACGAATACTTTCATTCCATCCGGATTGATACGGAAAAGTGTGATGGCCGGATGAAATGCATGAGGGTGTGTCCCACTCAAGCCATCAGGATCAGAAATGGAAAGGCCTTTCTAATCGAAGAGAAATGCATCGATTGTGGAGAATGTATCACAGTTTGTCCTAATGATGCCATCGTCCCTTTAACAGATCCCTTTGGAGAGCTCGCCAAGTTCCGCCATACAGTCGCCATACCCTCTCCTGCTCTTTATGCTCAATTCGGAAGAGAAATTTTGCCAGAGAAAATCCTCTCCGGGATAAAAATTCTGGGGTTCGATGATGCTTTTGACCTGGCACTTACCTGCGGAGAAGTCAGCTTCGCCACCCAGGAATATCTCCGAGAATACAGGGGGCCCAAACCGCTCATCTCCAATGCTTGCCCGACTGTAGTGCGTTTGATCCAGGTCAAATACCCTGAACTCATTGACCAAATAATTCCTATTGAACTTCCAAGAGAATTGGCGGCTCGTGAAATTAAAAAGAAAAAATCAAAACAACTAAAACTTAAAGAGAAAGAGATCGGCACTTTTTATCTCACACCATGCCCTGTAAAAATGATCTCTATAAAACAACCAGCAGAAAAAGGGGAATCTTTTTTAGATGGAGCCATTTCCATCTCAGATATTTACGGACCTCTCCTCTCCGCTATGGAAGGTATCAAAAAAGGCAGTTATAGGAAAGCCCTGGAAAACATCTGTATTCTTGGGGTAGGATGGGCAATGGTTGGTGGTATCTGCCGAACTCTGCGGCTGAAAAATTCCCTGGCTGTTTCGGGACTAACTGAAATCTTAAAAGTCTTTGATGATATTGAAAGAGGAAAGCTGAGAAACATTGACTTTGTCGAAGCCTATTCCTGCACCCAGTGATGCGTGGGAGGCTCTCTAACAGTAGAAAACCGGTATATTTCTTATAACAAAATCCTTAAATTGATTGAAACCTTAGAGTTCGAACAAATAAAAGCCTGTCCAGACATCAAGGAAGTCCGGAAGCTTTACAGCCAGAAATATTTTTTTATTAAAGGAAAATTGGAACCCCGCCCCCTCAAACCTCTCGATAAAGACTTAGCCAAAGCCATAAAAAAAAGAAAAGAAAAAGAGCTTATCAACGAATCACTGCCCAAGATTGATTGCGGGGCATGCGGTGCTCCCACGTGTTTGACTTTTGCTGAAGATGTCGTTAAAGGAGAAGCAAAGCTCACCGACTGTATTTTTAATCTCCCCCAAAGATTTAAAGAGCCCTCCCAGGATTTTTCAGAATTGTTTAATAAATATTCTTTCCGAAGTAAAACCAAGTCTAGCCCCAAAAAACAAGCAAAAAAGGAAAAACAATAAAATGAAACTTAAAGAAATCATTGAAAAATTACAGTTAAAAGTTTTGATGGACCAAGATAAATTAGATATGGAGGTTACAGGAGGATACACAAGCGACATGCTCAGCGATGCAATTGCCAACAGTAAAGAAGGTAACCTCTGGATCACTCTGCAGACGCATCAGAATATTATCGCTGTGGCCAAATTGAAAGACCTGTCTGGGATAATCATCGTCAATAACCGTGAACCTGATGAAGACACACTTCAAAAAGCAAAGGAGGAAAATGTGCCCCTCCTTGGCAGTGAAGAAACGGCCTATGAAGTTTCAGGCAAATTGTATGAATTGATAAGTTCATAAGATTAATTTATGCTCAGACCTTTCAAAGCGGATTTGCATATCCACACCTGCCTTTCTCCCTGCACCGAACTGGATATGTCTCCAATACGAATACTCACAGCGGCAAAGAAAAAAGAAATAGATATCATAGGCATCTGTGATCATAATTCATCAGAAAATTCTCTAGCCACAATGAATGCTGCCAAGAAGATGAAGATTAATGTCTTACCTGGCATGGAAGTGACTTCTCAAGAGGAAGTCCATGTCTTGGCCCTTTTTGACGAGATAGAAAACGCTCTAAAACTCCAGGAATATGTCTACGAAAATTTGCCTGGAGAAAATGACGAAGAAGCCTTTGGGATGCAAGTCATCGTGAATGAAAAAGAGGAAGTGCTGGGTCTTAATAATAAACTCTTGATCGGAGCCACGACTATTCCTCTTGAAAAAATCATTAAAACCATTCACTCTTTAAACGGGATAGCCATCGCCTCCCATATAGATCGAGAATCCTTCAGCATTATCGGCCAACTGGGATTCATCCCCGATAATTTGGAATTGGATGCTTTAGAAATCTCTCGTGCAATCACTCCCGAAGAGGCAAAAAAAAGGTATTCAAATGATTATCCGATCACCTGCTCTTCTGATGCCCATTATCCTGATGACATAGGCAAAGCTTTTACATCTTTCCTGCTCAAAGACAGCACCTTAGCCGAGATAAAAAAAGCTTTGAAAAATGAAGACGGGAGAAAATTGATTCACTAAATTTCGATGGAAGATCTCTCTTTACACATTTTAGATATCGTCGAAAATTCTGTGGCCGCCAGAGCAGATAAGATTGAAATAAGAATATCAGAGGATAAAAAGAAGGATTTGCTGTCTGTCGAAGTCATCGACAATGGTACAGGCATGGACGAAGAAACTCGCAAAAAGGCACTCGATCCCTTTTACACCACTAAAACGGTTCGCCGCTTTGGTTTTGGATTGTCTCTTTTATCAGAAGCAGCCAAAGCAGCGAACGGTCACTTTTCCTTACAATCTGAAAAGGGAGAGGGGACCAAGATAAAAGCTGATTTCCAGTACAGCCATATCGACCGGAAGCCTTTGGGCGATATGGGTCAGACGATAATCACCATCGTTATAGGAAATCCTGAAATATATCTAATCTATTTGCATAAAAAGAATAGTCACAAGTACAGTTTAGACACGAGGAAAATAAAAGCTCAACTCAAGGAGGCGCCGATAAATTCTCCTGCTGGGATAAGAATGATCAGGGAAGATTTAAAAAAAGATATAAAATAAATACAAGAGCTTCCCCTGGAAAGAGGAAAAAAAGGGGACAGGCTACTTTTTCTGGAGGGAAGAAGATTTTCTTTCCTGGTGGACTATTTATACAAAAAAAGTAGTCTGTCCCCTTTTTGCTAATAAATCGGGTTTAGTGGTCCTTCCGGACCGAATTATACACCGTTGCCACTCTGTCGGTTTTCTTAGCGCGTATCCTTTTTTGGCGTGCATCCCTGATGGCAAGTTGGCGGTCTACTTCATCCTCCATTGTTTGATGAAATTCGCAGCTCTCGCATTTATAAAGTCTATCGCAGGATCGGAGAGAGATCTCTCCACTCATGGCATATCTGCATTGTTTTTTTCCTAATTGAGAGTAGAGTTTGTCGAGGAAAGGTTTTATCCTTGGATCATCTCTAAATTTCTCTTTTTTCATCATCGCTACATGAAAATCACATGCAGTATTACATTGATAACCGAGGGTACACATCCTTTTATTTACTATGCCTGCTTGCATCCAGATGCAGGGGGTAACAATTTCCTCTTCAACGATAGGTTCCTCAACTATTGCTTCTTCAACAGGTGGTTCTTCAACAGGCAGAACAGGGGTCTCTTCAATTTCGTAAGATTGCCTGATTATGGTTTCAAGATAGTCGAGCTCAATAGGTTTCGGCAAGTAATCAGTAGCACCACCACGTATAGCCTCCTTTGCAGTTTCAATCGAGGGATACGCCGTGATGATAATAACTTTGGCTTTCGGGTTCTTCGTTCTTATATCTTTTAGTACAGAAAGCCCATCGCGACCTGGTAACTTAAGATCGACTATCATGACATTGTAATCTGTTAAATTCAAACTTTCCAATGCCTTATCACCATTATTGGCAGTATCGACCTTGTGGCCAACGTCTGAAAAGTAATCGGATAATGCCTCCCGCATAATATCCTCGTCTTCTACAACCAACATATTTTCTTTTTCCATGGCTAACCTCCAATCTTTTTTTTAACCTATTTCCACAAGGACTGCTTTGACGAGAGTAACTATCCTTTTGGAATCGGTCATTTCATTATGTTTATACAGCAAGTAGTGTGCCAAATAAGCATAATTCGAACATTATTTTAAGAACTGCGCTAAACCTATAAAAATAAATGGATTACGATAAAGACCAGATTTGCTGGAAGACGATCAAAAAGGAAGGAGGTGTCAATTATATGGACATTATGCGTCTAATTTATTGACGGTGTAGTTATATTTTTTTAGCTTATTATAAAGAGTCATCCGCCGAATACCGAGTATATTCGCTGCCTTGGTAATATTGCCTTTTGTTTCCTCAAGCACATTAATAACATGATTTCTCGTCACCGCCTCGACGGTTTTTCCTTCTACAGGAGTTGGATGAATAATGTCCTGTGGAAGTTCATCCAGAGTGATTGCAGTATTTTTCGAAAGAATTACACCGCGTTCGATCATGTTTTCTAACTCCCTAACATTACCGGGCCATAAGTAATTCAGCATAAATTTAACTACATCATCAGAAAAACTTTTGATCCTTTTATTGTTTTCCTCAGCATACTTTTTTAAGAAATGCTCAGCCAGGGGGAGGATATCCTCCATTCTGTCCTTAAGCGGGGGGAGGTCTATGGTTACTACATTCAATCTGTAATACAGGTCCTCTCTGAACCTTCCTTGGTTAATACTAACTTTCAAATTTCTGTTTGTAGCAGCTATGACACGTACATCAACATTAATCTCTTCATTGCCGCCAACTCTGATAATCTTTTTCTCTTCGAGCACCCTAAGGAGATGAATCTGGGTATTGGCGTTTATTTCGCCTATCTCATCAAGAAATAAAGTGCCTTTGTCTCCCGCCTCGAACTTGCCTTTTTTTCTTTCTACAGCTCCTGTAAAAGATCCTCTTTCATGACCGAAAAGCTCACTCTCCAGCAAGCTTTCTGGAAGAGCTGCGCAACTTGTGGCAATGAAAGGCCTGTTCCGACGCGGACTTTGATGGTGAATGGCCCGGGCGATAACTTCCTTGCCTGTACCAGTTTTTCCGATAATTAATATCGTAGCATTGGTCGGGGCTACGGTTTTAACAAGTTCGATTATCTTCAGCATCTTAGGGCTTTTGGCGACGATACCCTCAAAATGGAATTTGTCTTCGATCTTCCGCCGCAGTGAGATGTTTTCCTCAACCAGATCCTGGTGTTCCACTAAGTTTTTTATGAGAAGCTCAACTTTTTCCGGGCAGAACGGCTTTTCAACGTAATCGTAAGCGCCTTCTCTTATCGCGGTTATTGCTGTTTGAATTGTTCCGTGAGCCGTTATAATGACCGTTGAGATTGTAGGAACTATTTCTCTTGCTTTTTTCATTAGTTCGATACCGTTTATGCCTGGCATGATCAGGTCGGCAATCATAATTTTAATCTTCTTATGCTTGATTATCTTGAGAGCTTTATCTCCAGATTCGGCAATATCCACTTTATAACCAACTCCGTCCAGCCAGTCGCGGAGTGATTCTCTAACTATATCTTCATCGTCAACGACGAGTATTTTTGTCCTTTTTTTCATCCATAACCTCCAGATATATCGAAAACGTTGTTCCTACATTTGGCTCACTGTCTACTATTATCTTTCCATTATGCTGCTCAATAATCCCATGAACAACCGAAAGTCCAAGTCCCACACCTTTGCCCTTTTCTTTAGTAGTGAAGAACGGTGTGAAAAGTTTACTCATATTTTCTTTAGTAATACCAACTCCTGTATCCCTGATTTCAATTCTAACGGCATCTTTGGGTAATTCACCGATTCTAATGCCTTTAACAACCGATGTGGCGATTGTTAAGTTACCACCATCAGGCATAGACTGAATCGCATTCATGATGATATTTATCAATACCTGCTGTATTTTGTCAAAATCCGCAAGAATAAGAGGAAGATGCGCCTCTGATTTCTTCTCAAGCTTTATATTTTCAAGGCTAATTTGATGTCCGACTAATAATAAGGCTGCCTCTAATACCTTATTCATATCGACTGGCCTTATGTTTGGTTCTGACTGGCGTGCGAAATCGAGAAGATTTCTGATTATCCGCGTAGTTCTGTCCAGTTCTTTCTCCATCTTCAAGAGCTGCTTTTCAGTATTTTCAGCCTGTAGCTTTTTTTCTTTATATTTCTTGAGAAAAAGTTTTATATAGATCATGATACCGGCTAACGGATTATTCACTTCGTGAGCAACGCTGGCGGCTAATTGACCTAAGGAGACTAACTTTTCAGATCTGTTCAATTCTTCCTCAGTTTGCTTACGCTGGGTAATGTCTTTTCCTGAACTAAGAGTGCCAATGATACGGCCCTTATCATCTGTTAATGTAGTATTGTGCCAGGCTATAATCCTTTCCTCGCCAGATTTGGTCAAAATTGAGTTTTCATAGTCTTCAATTTCCTTTTTTTCTCCAGCCATCACTTTTTTAAAAGTATCTTTTCTTTCTTTCCTCATTCTTTCCGGGACACATAAATCACACCAGTTTTTGCCGCGGATTTCTTCTTCTTTGTATCCTAAAACATCGCACCCTTCTCTGTTGATAAGGGAGACTATTCCCTCATCATTAATGGCTACTATTATAACTCCCGCTATATTGAGGTATTGCTGTGCTTTGTTTCTTTCCTGCCGCAACTTTCCCCATAATCCCTTATGTTTGGTTAAATCCCTGAAGTTTTCTACAGCGCCGATTATCTCATTATTGCTGGATCGCAATGGCGAAGTCGTAATGTTTACAGGAACTTTATTCCCCGCTTTAGTGGCGATCATAATCTCATAATTGAAAACCGGTTTTCCAATTTCTAAGACTTCTTTTAAAGGACATTTTTCTTTGCAGAGATCACTCTTAAGAATATGACAACATTCCTTATTCAGTACTTCCTCTCTCTTGAAACCGGTAATCTCTTCAGCAGAACGATTAAATAAGGTGATCCTGCCATTTTTATCTATAGCAAAGACTCCCCCATCCATGCTTTCCAAGACATTTTCTAAGAATTCTTTTGTGATTTCATCTTCCTTTTTCAAGACAATTTCTCCTTCTTATACTATTATATATAAAAACTAATTCTTTAGTAAAAATTTTTATTTCTTCTTAACATTCCTCCTTAAAGAACTTTCTTGCCTTCAGAATCACACATCTGAGTTAGTTCACCTTTCCATAAAATCTAAAAAGGGAGAAGGGACCAAGATAAAAGCTGATTTCCGGTACAGGTATATCGACCGGAATAAGAATGATCAGGGAGGATTTAAAAAAAGACCAGGTAAGAAAAACAGGGCGGATGAAATAGACCAGAGAGGCAAGATTTAACGACTTCAATTGTCTTTTTTGCTGAGCTTTCTCTCATATACTGGATTAATGTAATTGCCTGATAAGGACAAAATTCAACACAATATGCACAACCCTCTTAATCCTCTACACTTGTCAATTCTTCTTCTTCAAATGTCGTAACAGGGATTTTATCCTCAACGTCCTTTCCGGGTATATATTTGAACACATCCTGGACCGCCTTTCCCGCTTTCCTGAAAATACTCGCAACTGGAATATCGGCAGGACACACGTCACTGCACATCCCGCATCCTACACAGGAAAGGCCTATATGGATCATCCGGCCTATCTGGAAGGTTATGGAGCCCGGGGGTATTCTTACGCCTCCCCTCTTGCGCAGCTCCATCTCATACTTTTCCGCCTCATATTCGCTACAGGGAGCATCAAATTCACACAAGCGGCAGTAACAAATCGGGCAGACTGAACGGCATCCGTGGGAGCCAATGCATGTACTGAATATTTCCACCAGCCCGTCCAATCCCGACAACTTTTTTCCCAGATCAGCCAGCATCTTTTCTTCGTTTTTCTGCCGCAACTGCCGGATAGTCTCCGTGCCTTTTGTTTCCAGTTCGGATTCCTGTAT
>JAUWJP010000215.1 GCA_030607635.1 Candidatus Aminicenantota bacterium | reverse complement strand
CTTTGACAAGTTCAATCAGTTTTTTATGAGCAGAGTCTCTCCCTGTATAAAGATAGCCGGTGATGAAAATTTTGTCTCCAGCCCGTAGTTTGGCGATGTCTTCATCCGAGACAGGGGGTTCGATTCTGTGTTCAGCCATTCTCCTCAGAGTTTAATCAGGTCTACCACGTTGCGAACAGCAGCCTCTGAGTTCTTGATAGCCTCTTTCTCCTGATCGGTAAGCTCTATCTTTATGATTTCTTCAACTCCACCTGCACCTAATTTGATAGGTACTCCAAAATAGAGGTCATTAATTCCATATTCTCCTTCAAGATATGCGGAACAGGGTAGTATTTTTTTCTTGTCTTTGACGATGGATTCTACCATTTCTGCTACAGCAAGGGAGGGTGCATAGTAAGCGCTTCCTGTTTTCAGGTATTTGACGATTTCACCGCCACCTTTTCTTGTTCTTTCGATAATGGCATCAATCCTGTCCGGCCGCAGGAAATGCGTTAGAGGAATTCCAGCGACGGTTGTGTACCGGGCAATGGGAACCATGGTATCTCCGTGTCCTCCCAGAACAAGAGCCTGAATGTTCTCAACCGAGATATTGAGCTCAATTGAAATAAAAGCCCTGAATCGCGTTGTGTCCAGAATTCCTGCCATTCCGAAGACTCTGTTTTTTGGGAATTTGCTGACTTTAAAAGCTGTGTAAACCATGGCGTCGAGAGGATTGGTGACAACAAGCAGCATAGCATTGGGAGAGAATTTGACGGCTTCTTCGGTTACAGGCTTGATAATATTGACATTTGCTTCAAGAAGTTCATCCCTACTCATTCCAGGCGTTCATGGCTTTCCCGCAGTGATGACAATGATATCGGAATCGGCAGTGTCTTCGAAGGAGTTTGTGCCCATGATAGCGGAGTCGTATTTTCCAACAGGTCCGCCTTCGCGCATATCCAGGCCCTTTCCGATAGGCATATCTTCTACGACATCAAGCAGCACTACATCTCCTAATTCCTTCTCAGCGATCTTGAATGCGGTGACTTCTCCAACATGTCCGGCTCCGATTACTGTTATTTTTTTCCTCATTATTAAACCTCCTCTAATTTTTGATTATTATAAATAAAAATTATTTATAGCCAGTTATTTCTTTTGAGTTTTTTTGTCTTTATTGATTAACCCAGCTTTTTTTCAGGTGCATATAACTTTTAGATGTTTTGAAAAGAAACCTTGCTTATTAGAAGTCTGAATATAATGCAAATTTTTATAGCAGTCAAGCAAAAAGGCTGCAGGCCCCTTTTTTCATACAATTTGAAAATAACACTATAAGGAGACAGGCCCTTTTTTCACTTCTAAAAAGGGATGAACTACTTTATTCAAAGCTGTTTTATGTAGCTTTCCCACTTATCTTTCAGTCCAGGGTTCTGAAGAGTTTCCATGAGGTAGTTGGCATATTCTGCTCCAGTACATCCAGTATCTCGGCCAGTTAAAACCAGTTTCTTCTCATATTGGCCGCAAATATCCAGCGCCATTTCTAGGTTTTTTCCTCTTTCAGGATAGCCTATGTGACTGATCAGCAAGGCTGCAGCTCGAATCATGCTGCATGGATCTGCATACTGAGCTCGCCCCTCTTTAACCATACGGGGGGCAGAACCGTGGATTGCTTCAAACATGGCATACTGTTTTCCGATATTGGCACTTCCCGCAGTTCCAACACCTCCCTGGAATTCAGCAGCTTCGTCAGTAAGGATATCTCCATAAAGGTTGGGGAGGACGACAACCCTGAATTGGGTCCTGCGCTTGGGATCCACAAGCTTAGCGGTCATGATATCGATGTACCAATCATCGCATTCGATCTCGGGATATTCTTCGGCAATCTTATAACCGATATCCAAGAATTTTCCATCTGTGGTTTTAATCACATTGGCTTTTGTTACGATCGTGACTCGGTTAATTTTATTTTTTTGGTCATAATCAAAAGCCAAACGGATAATTCTCTCTGCGCCCTGAGTAGTGATAACTTTAAAGTCAAAGGCTAGATCATCAGTGACATTGATTCCTTTACTCCCCAAGATATAAGCGCCTTCTGTGTTTTCTCGGAAAAACATCCAGTCTATTCCTTCTTTAGGGACTGATACGGGTCTCACGTTGGCAAAAAGGTCTAAGTAGCGCCGCATAGCAACGTTGGCACTCTCAATATTAGGCCAGGGATCCCCTTTTCTAGGCGTTGTGGTTGGGCCCTTAAGTGTAACATGACATTTTTTAATCTCTTCCAGGACATCATCAGGAATAGCTTTCTTATGTTTGGAACGGTTTTCTATCGTTAGCCCTTCTATATCCCGGATCTCGACTTCCCCTTTTTCTATTTCCTCCTGAAGCAGGAATTCGAGAATGTGGCGTGATTCTTTGGCGATAAAAGGACCAATCCCATCTCCACCTATGACTCCAACGATGATGGGTTTTACTTGAGAATAATCAATCCAATCCGCAGCTTTTTTCATAGCCTCGACGCGGCTTAGCTGGTCTTTGATAATCTGGCCAAAATGATCTTTGGCCTTCTCAATTGCGCTATTATCCATTATTAAGCCTCCCTATGATAAAATATATAAATGAATAAAAACGGAAAATGAATATTATAATTTTTTTAAATGAAAATCAAATAAAAAGGGGACAGGCTACTTTTTTATATTAAAAAGTCAGTCCATGATTTTCTAATAACACCTTGATATTGATATACCCTATAAGTTGCCCGCCATGACGATTAATTTAGGAAAGGAAGAGTGAATCGGCTGTGAAAAAAAAGTAGCCTGTCCCTTTTTTCTTCTTCTTTTTCTTCTTTTATAAAATAATTTTGACAAATAAGTACAAACATTTTATACAGTATACTAATATGAACGTAATATATTTTTTTACAATGTTATTGCGAGCGTAGCGTGGCTAATTTAACTAGTAAAAAGGTTGAGATTGCCACGTCGCTGCGTTCCTCGCAATGACAACTAAATAAAATGAGATCGCACAGCCTGTTCCGAGCAAAGCGAAGGGATCTTCTTTGCTCCTCGCGATGACACTGGAATAATTGCGTTTGTATTAATCAAAGCAAAATATACACGGAGAAGCGATAATGCTGGAATCATATTTCAAACATGAAGCTGAAAGGCAAAAACAGGGAGTTCCTCCTTTGCCTTTGAGCCCTGAAGAGACCGAGGAAGTTTGTAAACTGCTGGAAAATCCGCCCCCGGGTAAGGAAGAGCTTCTTTTGAGCCTCTTAAGAAATCGGGTTGCGCCAGGAGTTGATGCTTCGGCAAAAGTTAAAGCAGCCTGGTTGACAAAGATTGCAGAAAGAGAGATCTCTTCTCCGTTATTATCCAAAACGGAGGCAGTTTTTCTGCTGGGCACGATGCTTGGAGGTTATAATATAGAGCCTTTGCTCGGCTTTTTGGAAGACGAAGAACTTGCTGGAGAGTCCGCCAAAGCATTGAAGCAGATTATCCTGGTTTACAGTGCTTTCGATAAGGTTGTTGAAATGTCGAAAAGCAACCGCTATGCAAAAGAGGTTCTTACATCCTGGGCGGATGGAGATTGGTTCCTTTCCAGACCGAAGTTTCCAGAAAAACTATCCCTCAAGGTATTTAAGGTTGATGGCGAGGTTAACACCGATGATTTATCCGCAGCAAAGTATGCCTGGAACAGGCCAGACATCCCTTTTCATGCTCTCTCAATGGGAGAGACGAGATTTCCGGAAGGGATTGATACAATCAGAGAATTCCGCAACGAAGGGCACCGTGTAGCTTTCGTAGCTGATGTTGTGGGCACTGGCT
>JAUWJP010000057.1 GCA_030607635.1 Candidatus Aminicenantota bacterium | reverse complement strand
CGTTGTTTATTGCCAAGATTCCTTGGAGTGTGCTGTTGTTGATCCTGGAGCTGAAGCAGACAGGATATCCCAATTGATTGCCCAAAAAAGTCTTAAACCAGCGCTCATACTCAATACTCATGGGCATATAGACCATATCGGTGCAAATAAGGACATCAAGGAGAAGTTTAACATTCCCTTATATATCCATTCTGCTGATAGCCCGATGCTGGGAAATGTTAAGCAATCTGAAATGGCCGCTTTTCTCGGAGTAATAGATTCTCCTTCTCCAGACCACTTGCTAAATGATGGGGACAAGATAAAGATTGGAAAATCTTTCCTGCGGGTTATTCATACGCCTGGACACTCTCCGGGAAGTGTAAGCTTTTTAGGTGATGGCTTCCTCCTTTCCGGAGACACCCTTTTTTTTGGAGGAGTAGGGCGCACTGATCTTCCCGGAGGTTCCTGGAAGGATATGGAGAGTTCGATTAAAAATAAAATCCTGACCATGCCCGATGAAATGATAGTCCTGCCAGGCCATGGCCCTTTCACGACAGTAGGACAGGAAAAGCGAGCAAATCCTTTTATCACATGAAAAATCTTTCCTCTGCGCCTGAGGATATTCTCCAGGTTTTCCTTGAGTTCCTCTCTGTTGAAAAAGGACTATCTTCGAATACCGTGCTCTCTTACTCACGCGATATGAAGAAGCTTTTTCAGTTTTTTCAGAAAGAAAAAATACATTGGTTAAAGGCCGGAGAAGAAGATTTAATACGATTCATCCATCACCAGAGTCGATCAAGTCTTTCAGCTCGTTCTTTGGCCAGGCTAATCTCTTCTCTTAAGAGCTTCTATAAATTCTTGGTCTTGGATGGAATGATCAAGAAAAACCCGGCCGTCAATCTCTCCTCGCCAAAAACCTGGTTCTCCTTGCCAAAATTTTTAACCATGAGTGAAGTCGATTTGCTTCTCAATCAGCCCGATGAGAAGGATATCCATGGAATCAGGGATAAAGCTATGCTGGAGCTTCTGTATGCAACAGGATTAAGGGTTTCAGAGCTTGTCACGTTGAAGATAAAAAATTTAAATTTGGAGGATGGGTTTCTCCTCTGTATGGGGAAAGGCGGGAAGGAAAGAATTGTTCCCATCGGAGACTCGGCTACAAGGGCTATCCGCAGATATCTTGATGAAGCCCGACCACTGCTTTTGAAACAACCAAATAATTTCCTTTTCCTCACTCGCCGCGGGAGTGCATTTACCCGTCAGGGCTTCTGGAAGCTTCTGAAATCCTATGTAAAGAAGGCTGGTTTAGACGTAAAAATTAGTCCTCATGTCCTGCGCCATACCTTTGCCACTCATCTTCTTGAAAGAGGAGCTGACCTGAGGTCTGTGCAGTTAATGCTGGGGCACAGCCAAATAACCACTACCCAGGTTTATACCCATGTCAGCCGGCAGCAGCTCCGTCGGATCTATGATAAATTTCATCCCAGAGCATGATTGTCTTTCTGGTTTATATTTAAAATCAGTTTGATTTTTGGTCTATACTCTTCGCTTTTTCCTTTTTACAGACGAATCAAGACTGATTGCCAAGCATCTTGGCTCGTTCTTTAAAAACGGGGATGTATGGAGATTTCGACTTTGGCATCATGGCTGTAGGAAAAGAATGCAAGCATGCTTCGCAGGATATGTGGCAAAGATTGATCAGAAGGGGGAAAGAGAAAACTGTAAGCAGATGGCAGGAGGTGAGGTACAGTGAATAAAGAGATTAAGAGTAGAATGAGCAGTTTTATAGCCATTTCTCTACATATAAAATATAAAATAAAAGAACTCATAATTCCACAAAAAGAATGTTCCGAATAATTCTTGACAGGATACATAAATCAGGTTAAATAAGATTGAAAAGGAGAGTCAACATGAAGAAAGCAAAAACCATATTATTGGTAATCCTGTTGATTTTTTGGGTGGCAAAATTTTCTTTTCCCCTGGAAAAAACGACTCTTACCCTTGAAGAGAGCATCCGCTTAGCTCTTTCCCAGAATCCTTATCATTTGGCTGCTGAGGAGAGATTAGAAACGGCCAGAGCCAAACTCAGGGAGACAGCCGCGGGTTTTCTTCCCTCTCTTAATTCTGAAGGACTCCATACGCTTGCTGAGAAAGTATTTACATTGGAGTTTCCCTCCTTTATTCCTGGCGAGCCTCCTCAGAGAATTTCCATGGACTTCACCAAGGACTATCAGTTCTATTTGAATTTTTCTCTGCCTCTTTTCACCGGCGGCCGTTTGACATCTGGCTATAAGCAAGCCAAGTACAACCTTCGTTCCACAGAAGAAGCTGTGAGACAGTCAAAACATATAACCGTATTCAACGCCAAGAAAGCCTTTTATGGATATTTACTTACGAAGGATTTTGTTAACGTGGCCGAGGAAGCCGTTGATGTCGCAGAGAAGCATTTAAAAAACGTGAAAAGCTTTTATAGAGTCGGGATGGCTTCCAAGTTTGATCTTTTGAGGTCTGAAGTACAGGTGGCTAACCTGAAGCCTCAGTTGATTAAAGCCAGGAACAACTTAAAGATAGCAGAACTAAGCCTAAAAACTCTTTTGGGTTTGGACCTTTCTCAACCCATCGAAATTAAAGGATATCTAAGCTATGAGCCCTTTGAGCCTGATTTAGAGGAGTCTGTGTCCAAGGCAATGCTGAAAAGACCTGAAATCAGCCAGCTAAAATACCAGAAACAGATGGCAGGACAAGGATTGAAACTGGCACGTGCTTCAAATCTTCCCAGCCTTGCCGTATCCGCCACGTATAATTTCTGGGCAGATCAACTTAACTTCAAGAAAGATTCATGGCAGAGTTTCTACGCAGTTAATCTTGTCTTCACCATACCTATCTTTAACGGCTTCGCTACTTCTGCCCGTGTGGCTCAGTCCAAGGCAATGATCAAGGAACTTGATTTTACCCAGAAAGGGCTTATTGATATTATAAAATTCGAAGTCAGAAAGGCTATCTTGAGGTTACAAGAAGCCAAGGAATCCCTTCTTTCTCAGGAAAAAAATGTTGAACAGGCCCAGGAGAGTTTGCGAATTGCCGAGCTGAATTATTCTGAAGGCTTGGCGACAACTCTTGATATAAGTTCAGCTCAGGCCGCCTTGTCTCAGGCTAAGACAAACTATTCACAAGCCTTGTATGATTATGTCATGTCCCTGGCGGAATTAGATAAAGCAATGGGAGTTGGGTGGAACGACTAATTTGATTCCCGCTTTAAATCGAAGCTTTATACCTGAGGAAAGCTCCGATTTTTCCGAATCTATCAAGTTTGGAAGGAGGAATGATGTGTCTCACCTGGCAGTTTTTATTCAGGGCTGCCTCCACTGCCTCGTCGATTACATCCACGAGCGGGTTAGTCTTCCGCTTGCAAGAGGGACAGCGAAGTTCATCGACAAATAAGAAACTGCATTTGGGGCAGATTCTTCCTGGTTTAGAGAAGTCACGAGTAGTGATGAGTGTCTGAACTTCTCCTCTATTGAGGCTCCTAAGAGTTCTTTTTAATCCTGAAGTGGCCAATCCGCCTTTTTCAAGCTCGGATACAAGCCTGTGGACAATCTCATCCTCTTCCCCTTTTTTCAGCTTTTTTTCTAATCCCAGCGATTCCTTAAGGACGGCAGTAGGAGAGTCGCTGGGCATTGCTTTGAGCCAGCCTTTTAGTCTGGCTTTTAGATAGGGATGGATAAGCGGCTCAAAATCTGAACGGTATTTTTTTCTGCATCCAAGAAAAAGCCAGTCAAAATGATTTTTTTTGAATAACTCGAATGTCTTCTGGGTTATCTTTTTGAAATAATCGTGAAGGTGAGTGGCAATGTGTCTTTCAATTCGCTTTGATTCGTATCCTTCCCATCCTCCTTCTCTGACTTTGCTGGGGACATCCTCTATGAGATTTTCAAGAAGAGAAATTTCTCCCATGAAAATGTCATACCATTTGGCTTCCCGCCTGTCGAAAGTAAGAGCAAAGATCCGGTGGTGTTGGTCCAGAATTGCGGATAGCGGACGAATATAAGGATTTTGGTCAAATATTATCCTGTTTAGGGGTGAGGTGGGAAGATTAAAGAGTTCCCAAAAATCTTGACCGCTGCATGAAAATATTGCTAGCCCCGAAAAATTGTGAGAGGAAAGGTGCTTGAAGCAGAAATGGGTTATTTTTTCAAGATCCTGGGACATGGATTCTTTCTTATCTTTACTCATTTCCATCTGGTCCAGCTGAGATCTGCCGTTGCTGAGAAGGTTTTTGGAGGACAGAGCTATCTCCTTTTTTGTCATTCTGCTTTTGTCTGTCTTGAGATAGAAAGAAGTAGTTAAAAAGCTATCACTCTTGAATTTGGAGAGGTTTTCAATTTGCTCCTGACTCGAAAGTTTCATCAGGCCTCCTTTTAAAAGATAAAAAGATGGGATGCTTAGATATACTTAGAAAAAAATGACAAATGTTGGAATGCGGCACGCATTCTTAAAATAAGAACAGAAGTTCTGTTTGTCAAGTCTTTGGGGTCAGACCTTTCAAACTTTTCAACTTTTATAACTTGAATATGAAAAAACTATGGGGTCAGGTTTTGCAAGCCTGAACCCATAACATTTTGACACTTGGTTTTTCCTGTGATATAAGTTTTTAGCTGGAAATCGGAGATGGAAGAAAGGGAATCTTGCGGAAATTGCAGATTTGTAAAAATATAAAACAAATAATTCTTATGCCTACAAAGATGTTTAATCGCTTTATTCTTCGCAAGCAGATTATTATCCTGTACAAAAGGAGGTGAACTAAAATGTTAAATGGTGCTTACACTTTGTTGATAACACCTTTTGATGAAAAAATGAATTTGGATGAGGAAGGACTAAGAATTCTTGTGCGCAGACAGGTTGAAAGTGGCATCCATGGAATAGCTCCTTTGGGAGTAACAGGGGAAAATCCGTTGTTAACTGAGCAAGAAATAAGAAGAGTAGTTGAGATTGTCGTCGAGGAGTCGGATGGCAAGTGCAAAGTCGCCCCTGATACCTGCTCAAACAATCTGAGTCAGGCCATAAGCAGGATAAATCTGTATGCGGATATTGGTTGTGATTATTCGGTTGTTTTTGCCCCATTCCTGGTTTTGCCTACTCAAGCCGGCGTCACCAACTTTTATGAACAATTAGCCAAAAGCTCTACGATACCGCTCATAATTCATAACGCTCCAGCCCGGGTAGGGATAAATATCGAACACCAGACCTATTCCAGATTGGCTAAAAATGAAAACATAATAGCCACCAAAGATGGCAATAAGGAGATGGATTATTTGGCTAAAATTTTGTACTTGACTCAGGGGGAATCGTTTAGTGTTTTCACAGGAAAAGACACGACCGCCTATCCTTTGCTGTCTTTTGGTGGACACGGTGTTTTTACCGTGGCTGGAAACATTGTTCCAGAAGTTATGAGGGATTTGGTGACAGATTGTCTTAAAGGCGAGTTCAAAAAAGCTGAAGAGATTCATTACGCTTACTATGACCTCTTCGAGGCCCTGAGGATGGAGACCAATCCAATGGCTGCCAAAGAGGCATTGACTCTCATGGGATTGCCCGGGGGTGGATTAAGACCTCCCCTCACAATGTTAAGTGCTCCAAACAAGGATATCCTGAAGAAAATATTAAAAGAGAGCGAATTGATTTGAAAGAAGTAATCGTTAAAGCGCCGGCAACGATTGCTAACTTTGGCCCCGGTTTCGACGTCTTCTCTTTAGCCCTGGAAGAACCTTACGATATAGTGAAAGTAAGGCTGAATGACAAGAATTCCATTAATGTAAAAATCGTTGGGATGGATGAAGGAATACCAATCTCAGTAGAGAATAATACAGCAGGTCTGGCTGCTACTCATTTCTTCGAAGAAACAAATCTTTCAAAGGGTGTAGATGTTGAAATAAGAAAAGGAATAATATCCTGTGCAGGGTTGGGGACTTCGGGAGCTTCTGCTGTTGCCTGTATCTATGGTTTAAACATCCTCTTTGGTGCTAATTTAGGGCACAATGAAATAATAGAGATAGCCAGTCGGGGAGAGATTGCCTCTGGAGGTGTCGCCCATGCTGATAATGTTGCTGGATGCCTGCTCGGGGGATTCGTCTTAATTAAGAATTATCGCCCCATAGATGTGGTGAAGATAGAGGTGCCGAATGTTCCTATAGTGATCTGCATTATAAAAAAAGCCAAGCGAACAACAAGAGGGTTGATTTCTGGTCGCATCAGTTTAACTAAAGCAAGAGAACAGATTTCCTATAGTTCCTCATTAATCCACGCAATTTTAAGCGGAAACTTGAAAGATATTGGCGAAGCTGTAAACAGAGACCATATATCAGAGCCAGTAAGATCAAGGTTTATACCCGGATATGATGATATTAAAAAGAAAGTTGTAGAGGCCCGAGCTTATGGCTGTAACGTGAGCGGAGGTGGTTCCTCAATATTTGTTATATGTGAAGAAGACAAAACAGGCGAGATTGCAGAGATAATGAAAAATATATGCAGCCAAGGGGGAGTCGAAAATAAAGTCATCATAACCAAAGCAAGCAATGCTGGTGTTGAAGAGATCAATGGATTATAAGAAGATTGCCGAACTTATTTCAAAAAGCAAGAAGAAAACTCCTGCCAAGGTCTACATCCAGGGCAATTTTAATCAGGAGAGTTTTAAAGGTCAGGGATTCCAAGCGTTTGGAGAAGGAAGTTTCTGGCTCCTGATAGGTGATTACCCCTTGATAGAGAGATGGGTAAAACAGAATAGAAGTAAAATCAAAAGCCATTTTGTTGATATCATAGCCCGTTATTCAGCCCTTCCTCTTCTTGATCTAAGGAAAGTGGAAGCCAGAATCGAGCCAGGAGCCATCGTGAGAGTGGGCGCCCGCATAGGCAAAGGTTGTGTTGTAATGATGGGAGCGGTAATCAATATAGGTGCTGAGGTCGGAGAGAAGACTATGGTAGATATGAACGCGGTAATCGGTGCCAGGGCTATAATCGGCAAAAATTGCCATGTAGGTGCTGGAGCAGTGATCGCTGGAGTGTTAGAACCTCCCAGTAAAAAGCCTGTGACTATCGAAGACAATGTATTTGTAGGGGGCAATGCGGTTGTGCTTGAGGGAGTGAAGATAGGCAAAGGAAGCGTTGTTGCCGCTGGTGCAGTAGTCTTGGAAGACGTACCGCCAGGTCTTGCCGTAGCTGGTGTTCCCGCAAAGGTAAAAGGAAGAGTAGAGGACGTTTCGCAAAAGGAAAAAATTTCCATAGTAAAAAGCTTACGCAAAAAATAGATGAAAATCACAAGAACTCAGCGACTGGAAATTATTCGAGAGACTGCCTTATCACCATTCATAACGTTGTCAGAATAACCTAGATTAATATTCTTCCTCATAAGGTACGAAGGCTTGCTAAAACTGAAGCCGCAAAAGCCTTGAGAGTTTTAACGTGAACCTATTTGAGCTTACGAAAAAATTGGTAAACATCCCTTCTGTCACAGGTCTTGAGGATGAAATTGCCGATTTTCTCTGCAGCTACCTTGAAGCGGGAAACTTTGATTTGAAGGAACATATAATCGCTAAGAGGCGAAGAAATATTTTAGCAACCGCTGGTTCGGCACCCAGGGTTATTTTATGTACCCACATGGATACTGTTCCACCGCATTTTTCCGCCTCAGAGGATGAGCACTACATTTATGGTCGGGGCGCTTGTGACGCAAAGGGCATTATGGCCGCTATGATTTGGTCTGTTCAAGAGATGAAGGAGGAGGGTTTGACTGATATTGGCCTCCTGATTGTTGTAGGCGAAGAAACCGACAGCATCGGTGCAAAAATGGCCAATTCATTAAAAGTAGGATCTGATTTTATCATTTTTGGAGAGCCGACAGAGAACAAATTGGGTATCGCCCATAAAGGAATTATCACGTTTAAAATAACAGCAAAAGGTAAAGCAGCTCATTCTGCTTTTCCGCAGTCAGGTGAATCAGCCATCGAAAAGTTGCTAGATGTACTGCAAAGAATTCGTGCATTAGATTTTGGCAAGGACCCACTTATGGGAAATTCGGTTCTCAACATTGGAACTATTGAAGGGGGTGCTGCCCCGAATGTGGTTGCGAATAGTGCAAGCGCTGAAATGACTATCCGTAGTGTTCTACCTTCCAAACAAGTTCTTAACAAAGTAAAGACTGTGCTCAAAAAAAAGGTCGAAATTGAGGTTCTTACGCAATCTGAAGTCCAGAAATTATTTACGGTTCCCGACCTCGATCAAGTTGTACTACCATATGGAACAGACATCCCGCATCTGAAAAGTTTCGGCAAACCCCTTCTGCTGGGGCCCGGTTCTTTTCTCGTGGCCCACACAGAATATGAAAGGATTGAAAAGCGTCAGTTGCTTGAGGCGGTTAAAATTTACAAGAATCTTGTGAGAAAACTTCTAAAATAATTCTTGTGGTTTGACCCCATGCCTTATTCAAGTTTTGCAAGTCTAACCCCATTCTATTATAATGGGAACTGTTCATAAGGGCTGTGGATAATTCATGCGTGCGGAAGT